>JAJZSX010000067.1 GCA_021849435.1 Actinomycetes bacterium
GGGCAGATGTCGATGCACGCGTCGCACTCGATGCAGAGCTTCTCCTGGAATGCGGTCTGCACGTCGCAGTTGAGGCAGCGCTGAGCCTCGCGCGCGGTCTGCTCGGCGGTGAAGCCCAACTCCACCTCGAGGTTCAACGCCTCGAAGCGACGGGTCAGTTCGACGTGGCTCATTTGTTGACGCGGTGAGGGGTTGTAGTCGTTGTGATAGCTCCACTCGTTCATGCCCATCTTCGTGCTGACGAGGCCCATCGTGTCGCGAGGGCGCACGGCGACGTCCTCGCCGCGGCAGTGTCGATCGATTGAAATCGCGGCCTGGTGTCCGTGGGCCACCGCCCAGATGATGTTCTTGGGTCCCCAGGCGGCGTCGCCGCCGAAGAAGACGCCCGGACGCGTTGACTGGAACGTCGTGGTGTCGACGATGGGCATGTCCCACTCGCCGAACTCGAGGCCCAGGTCACGCTCGATCCAGGGGAAGGCGTTCTCCTGGCCGATGGCGAGGATCACGTCATCACAGGGGATGACGACGGTGTCGGTCACCGTCGCGTGGCGCGCGCCGTCGTCCCACTCGACCACGTCGCCCTCCATGCCCACCAGGTGACCATTCTCGATCACGAAGCGCTTGGGGGCGTGGTTGACGACGATCTCAACGCCCTCTTCCTCGGCGTCTTCGAGCTCCCAGGGCGAGGCCTTGAAGTACTCGCGGGGGCGGCGCGCCATGACCTTGATGTCGTTTGCGCCCACGCGGCGCGAGGTGCGACAGCAGTCCATTGCGGTATTGCCCACACCGATGATCAGCACTCGCTGTCCGATCTTCTCAACGTGGCCGAAGCTGACCGACTCGAGCCAGTCGATGCCGATGTGCACGTGCTCGGGGTCGTCGTAGCGCCCTGGCAGATCGAGCTCCTTGCCGCGCGGAGCGCCGACGCCAACGAACACGGCATCGAATCCCTCGTCGAGGAGGACCTTCATCGAGGTGACCGGCGAGTTGTAGCGAATGTCGACGCCCATGTCCAAGATGACTCCGGTCTCCTCGTCCAGGACGCGGTCGGGCAGGCGGAACTCGGGGATGTTCGTGCGCATCAGGCCGCCCGGGCGGTCGAACTTCTCGAACATCACGACCTCATATCCCAGGGGCATCAAGTCGTTGGCGACGGTGAGTGAGGAGGGCCCGGCGCCGACGCAGGCCACGCGCTTGCCGTTCTTCTTGCTTGGTGTCACCGGCAGGCGACCGGCGAGGTCGCCCTTGAGATCCGACGTGACACGCTTCAATCGACAGATCGCCACCGGGCTGCCGTCGACCCGTCCACGCCGGCACGCCGGCTCACAGGGCCGGTCGCACGTGCGCCCCAGCACGCCGGGAAACACGTTGGACCGTCGATTGAGCAGGTAGGCGTCGTCGAAGCGGCCCTGGGCGATGAGGCGGATGTAGCCGGGAACGTCGGTGTGCGCCGGACAGGCCCACTGGCAATCGACCACACGGTGGTAGTACTCGGGCTCGCCCGTGTTGGTCGGTTCCACGCTGCATCCTCCTTGAGAGCACACGAGAGCGGCGCCGCAACGTCGCGCTTACGAACTAGTCGTACTGTACTCCTGGCCTTCGAGGTCCAAATGCCCCCGAACGGGGCCATTGGTCACGCGCGGGCTCGTTCGAAGCACCGCGAATGGTTCTCGTAGACTTGGAAAAAGCGACGAAGGGATAACGGTGCGACGCACGCGAATCGTGGCCACCATTGGTCCGGCCTCCGAGAGCGACGAGGTCATCAAGGATCTGATCGAGGCCGGCGTCGATGTCTTTCGTCTCTCCTTTGCCCACGGCGACATCCCCTCGGGCGTCGAACGTCTGCGCCGCGTGCGCGCTCTGGCCCCCGACGTGGCGATCATGGTCGACATCCCCGGACCCAAGATTCGCGCTGGCTCCTTCGGCACCCAGGCCGTTGAGCTCGTCAGCGGTAGTCGGGTCGAGCTGGCCGAGGGTTTCGGTGAGATCTCCACCGCCGAGCGCATTGTGGTCGAGCGCGAGGACGTGCTGACGCTACTGAGAAGTGGTGACAAGGTTCATATCGGCGACGGCGGCGTCTCTCTCGAGATCGTCTCCACTGGAGACAGCGTGCGCGCGCTGGTCGCCGCGGGTGGCATGGTCACCGGAAAGCCCGGTCTCTCTCTGCCGTCGTCGCTGCTTAACGACCGCCTGCCAACGGCCGACGATCGTGCCCGCCTTGAGGCGCTGCGCGAGGAGGAGTTCGAGATCCTCGCCGTCTCCTTCGTACGTTCAGCCTTTGACATCGTCTCCACGCGCAGTGTGCTGTCGCGTGACGACATCTTGATCATGGCCAAGATTGAGACCAGTGAGGGCGTGACGAACCTTGATGAGATCATCGCCGTCTCTGACGCGATCATGGTCGCTCGCGGCGATCTGGGCGTGCGCATGCCGATCGAGGAAGTGCCCCACCTCCAGAAGAACATCGTGCGCCACGGGATCCGCTACGCGCGTCCCGTCGTCGTGGCGACCCAGATGCTCGAGTCAATGACCCACGCGCAGGTGCCCACGCGCGCCGAGGTGACCGACGTCGCCAACGCTGTCTTGGACGGGGCGAGCGCCGTGATGCTCTCGGGTGAGACGGCGATCGGCGACGACCCCGTCGCCACGGTGGTGACGATGGACCGCATCGTGCGCCGCGCCGAGGCCTACTTCCCCTACGAGCAATGGGGCGCGGGACTCGGCGTCCAAGAGACCGTCGGCACCGGTACGCAGTCTCTGCGCATCACTGCGGCGATCACCGGTGCGGCCTGGCGCGCGGCGATGGAGGAGAAGGCGGTGGCCATCGTGGCCTGCACCCGTTCGGGCATGACCGCGAGGGCCATCTCACGCTTTCGCCCGCCGATGCCTATCGTCGCGATCACGCCGAGCGAGGGCACCGCGCGTCAGCTGCGCAGCTCGTGGGGCGTCCAGGAGACTTACCTGTCGCCCTACACCGACATCGACGACCTCTGCGATTTCGCGGTCAGCCAACTCAAGGCCTCGGGCACGGCCAAGGTCGGCGACACCGTGATCGTGATGGCGGGCTCCACCTCCGGTGGCGCTCAGATCACCGATACGGTGCGGCTAGTCATCGTCACCTAGTTACTTCGACGCCGCCTTCGGGGCCTCGGCGAAGTGGTGGTGGCTGGCGCTGAAGCGCCCGCGCCCGCCGGTCAGCGCGCGCAGCTCGAGGCCGTAGCGCATCAATTCGCCCTCGGGGACGTGCGCGGAGATTACCGTGTCGCCGCGCTCGTCCTGGTCGGTGCCGATCACGCGTCCGCGCCGTCCCGAGAGATCGGTCAACACGTCGCCGAGGTACTCGCTGGGCACCGTCACTTCGACGGCCATGATGCGCTCGAGCAACGCAGTGCCCGACTTCTCGAGCGCCGCGCGCAGGGCCATCGAACCCGCGGTCTCGAAGGCTGCTTCGGAGGAGTCCACGCTGTGGGCCTTGCCGTCGTAGAGGGTTGCGCGCACGCCGATCACTGGCTGGCCCGCCGGCCCGCCGTGGGACATCGCCTTCTCGATCCCGTTCTTCACCGCGCCGATGTACTGGCGCGGCACCGCGCCGCCGACGACGGCGTCGACGAACTCGAAGGGCTCGGTGGGCGCGAGCGGCTCGACCTTCACATTCACCACCGCGAACTGGCCGTGGCCCCCGGTCTGCTTCTTGAGCCGTCCCTCGACGTCGGCCGGTGCCTTGATGGTTTCGAAGTAGGCCACGGGCGGCGGCGCCCAGGCGACGTCGACGCCGTAGCGGCGCTTGAGCCTCTCCTGGACGACCTGGAGGTGCATCTCGCCCATCGCGTCGACGACGAGCGAGCGCGATACGGGATCGTGTCGCACCTCTAGGGAGGGGTCCTCTTCGACCAGGCGGTGCAAGGCGGTGGAGACTTTCTCGTCGTCACTCGAGGCCGCGACCACGGCGGCCGAGACCGCGTGGGCGCGGCGCGCGCCTGTCACGGCCACCAGGTCGCGCGCTGGGCGGGCCAGGATGTCGCCGACGCGCACGTTGTTCAACTTGGCGAAGGCCACCACGTCGCCGGCCACGGCGCGCTCGGTCGGCTGGAGCTTCGAGCCGACGAGGTAGCTGAGCCCGTGGAGTCTCTCCTCGCCGCGCGTGCGCGCGTTCGTGACGGTGACGTCACCGGTGATCGTGCCCGTGACGACCTCGCAGACGACGATGCGTCCGACGTAGGGGTCGACGATGACCTTGAAGGCGCGCAGCACCAGGTCGGCGTCGGGGGAGCGGTCGAGGTAGACGAGATCGCCGTGCTCGAGCATGGGGATCGGCCGGCTCTCGGCGATCTCGTCGAGCAGGGTGATCAGGCGGTCGACGCCGATCGAAGCCGTGACCGACCCGCACGTGACCGGCACGATGCGGCCCTCAACCATGAGGTGTCCAAGGACCGATTCGAGCTCGACCATCTCGGGCGTCTCGCCCTCGAGGTAGCGCTCGGTGAGCGAGTCGTCGCCCACGACGATGGCCTCGAGCAGGCTCGCGCGCACGCGCGACTCGAGCTCGGCGAGCTCGACGGGCACGGGTCCGTGGCTGGTGCCCGAGGACGAGTAGGTGATCGCTTCATCGGCGAGCAGGTCGACCACGCCGGTGAACGTGGTCCCGAGGCCGATGGGCAGCTCGAGGGGCGCGAGGGTCGGGCCGATCAGTCGTTCGAGCGTAGAGAGAGTGGACTCGAAGTCGGCGCGCTCGGCGTCGAGCATGTTGATAAAGACGACGACCGGCACGCCGGCGTCACGGCACAGGTCCCAGAGGACCGCGGTGTCGTTCGTCACGCCGTTGACTGCGCCGACCACGAGCAGCGCCACGTCGGCGACGTCGAGCGCGCGTTCGACTTCGGCGTAGAAGTCGATAAAGCCGGGCGTGTCGAGGAGAGTGAGCTTGTCCTCTCCCACCCACACCGGGGCCATCGCGATGCCGAGCGACGTGTGGTGGCGTCGCTCTTCCGGATCATTGCCGGCGATCGTCGAGCCATCCTCGACTCTGCCGGCCTTGTTGAGTCCCCCGGTCGCCACGACGAGGGCGTCGAGCAGTGAGGTCTTGCCCACTCCTCCTCGGCCGACGATTGCGACGGTACGCGCCTTGGAGTGGCGGAGTATCGAGTTCATGGACACCTCGATTCATGTAGCAAGTTGCCCTCACCGTACCCCCGCGCGAGCCCCCGGCGCCCAGTGACGTTGGACCCGACTGGGGCCGCGTTTCGGTGCTTGACTACGCATGGTGAAGGTAGCGCTACCCCTCGACAAGCACGAGTGGCATCCCTCGATGCTGGCCGGTCAGATCGTCCTGGTCTCCACCCACGACGCGCAGGGGCACCCCAACGTGGCTCCCAAGAGCTGGGTGACGATGGTCGCTTTCACCGGACCCATCGTCGCCTTTGGCTGCAACGTCACTCACGCGACGTACGCCAACGTGCGAGAGACCCGGGAGTTCGTCATCAACGTGCTCTCCGAACCTCTCGTGGCGCGCGCTTGGGCGTTGTCAGACCTGCACGGTGACCAGCGCCTTCGCGAGAGCGGCCTCACGATGGTGGCCGCGAGCATCGTGGCCGCGCCGCTGATCGAGGAGTGCCCGGCGCATCTCGAATGCACGCTCGATGACGTGAAGGTCTACGGCGACGAGGTGTTCGTCTTCGGCCGCGTCGTGGCGGCGTTGATTGACCCGCGCTGCACTCAGGGAACGCCACCCGATCAATACGGCCGACTGGCCCCCGTCTTCTTCCTCGAGGGAGGAACCTTCTCCGGCCTCGGGCCGGTGCGACGCGTTGAACCGTGACACTGCGTACCATCAGGACGTGCGCCAGGCTGACCAGTGGGAGTTCGCGGCGGCCCTGCTCGACGCCACGCCCGCGCCCGAGGGCCGCGAGTCGACGTGGGTGTCCGCTCGAGGGTTTCTGGAATCAGACGGCCGCCACGACGCTCACCTCGTGGCCAGCGTCCTCGTCGCCGACGCGTTGGGGATGGTGCTGCTCGCGCGCCATCGCCGCTACGGGCAGTGGGGCCCGCTCGGCGGGCACGTCGACGCCGCGGACGCCAGCTTGTTAGAAGCCGCCACACGGGAGTTGTTCGAGGAGACGTCGCTCGCGGCGCGTTTCGTATCACGTCCCGTCGAGCACAACATGTCGTTCTATACGTGTCGCACGGCGGACGCGCCCACGGCGCACCTTGACGTGTGCTTCGTCGCACACACTGACGACACCGCCCCCGCCCTCGTGGCGAGCGGCGAGATCTGCGAGCTCGGGTGGTTCGCTCCCGACGTGCTGCCCACACCGCTGGTGGTGGGCGTCGCCGACGTCATCGCCATGGCGACGGTCGCTCGGAGGCGTCATCCGTCCACTGACGGCACCGATTCATCGGTGACCTCCTGATCCGTGAACGAAGGGCGCTGATAGCACCGGCCGGCGTGAGTGGCTCGGGTTTCCGTCGCGAGAACTCCTGCGAGGCGCGTCGCCCGAGGGCGGGATCCTCGGACGAGAGACGGGCGCTGAGTTCCTCGAGGTCCATGACTGTCAACATGAACTGACACGCAAGATGGCGCGCTGTCATGGGGTGTGCTCGCGACGCAGGACTCGTGTGAACCCGTTCACGGGCGCCGCGTTCAAGAACCGCGACATTGCACCGCGGCACGCGCGGACCCGATGCGGGTTCTCGTCGCGTGGTGCCCCCGGCAGGATTCGAACCTGCGCACATGGCTTCGGAGGCCAATGCTCTATCCCCTGAGCTACGAGGGCGCCCTTTCAGACTACTGGTCGCGCTCCTCACTACTTTGGGCCACCCCGTAGTGTTGACCCATGGCCGGGCCCCTCTCGCCGACACTGCTGCCGGATAGCGCGCAGGTTCTCGAGAACGACGTGTTGGTGGGCGGTGTCTCCCTGGTCGAGCTCGCCGCGACCTACGGCACGCCGCTGTTCGTCTATGACGAGGCGACCCTGCGCGCGCGGGCCGCCGAGGCCGCCGCGGCGTTCGACGACGGGGTCGCCTTCGCCTCGAAGTCATTCCTGTGCGGGGCGATGGCTCGTCTCGCTCACGAGGAAGGGCTGTGCGTCGACGTGGCGACCGGGGGCGAGTTCGACCTGGTACGCCGGGCCGGTGTGCCGGCCTCTCGCGTGATCGTCCACGGCAACAACAAGAGCGAGGCGGAGCTGGTGGCGGCGATCGACGCGCGCGTGCACCGGCTCGTTGTCGACAACTTCGACGAGATCTCCCGGTTGAGGGGCCTCGTGTCGGCGACGCGGCCCGTGTCGTGCCTCGTGCGAGTGACCCCAGGGGTCGAGGCGCACACCCACGAGTTCATCCGCACCGGTCAGGAGGATTCGAAGTTCGGTTTCTCACTGTCCTCGGGCGACGCGCGGCGCGCGATCGAAGAGTTGCGCTCGATATCCGGCGTGACCTTGCACGGAGTGCATGCGCACATCGGCTCGCAGATCTTCGAGCTCGACGGCTTCGTGGCGACGCTGCGGATCCTTGCCGATTTCACTCGTGGCGACAGCTTCGATGAGGTCTGTGTCGGCGGCGGGCTCGGCGTCGCCTACGTCGAGGGCGAGAGCGCACCAAGTCTCACCGAGTGGGGCCGGACGCTTCGCGCCGCGGCGGCCGAAGCAGGACTGGCCCCGACGAGACTGCTCGCCGAGCCCGGGCGATCGATCGTGGCGTCGGCGGCTCTCACCCTCTATCGAGTCGGCACCGTCAAGCCCGTTGCGGCGCGCACGTACATGGCTGTTGACGGCGGTATGAGCGACAACCCGCGACCCGTTCTCTACGGATCGGGCTACGAGGCCTTCGACGTGGCACGTCCCCTGGCGGAGCGTTCCCAGTCGCTGCGCCTGGTGGGCAAGCACTGCGAGAGCGGCGACGTGATCATCGACGAGGCGTGGTTGCCTGCGGCGACCGGCGTGGGCGACCTCGTCGCCACCCCGGTGACCGGGGCCTACGGGTACTCCATGGCCTCGAACTACAACCGGGTGCCGCGTCCGGCGGTTGTCTTCGTGGCCGACGGCGCGGCGCGCGAGGTGTTGCGTCGCGAGACCTTCGAGGACCTCGCGCGACTCGAGGCGTAGGCGTTTTGTAACCGGTTAGCCTTGTCTAATGGACGCACCCGTCTTGCGTGTCGGCGTCATCGGCGCGGGAAACGTCGGTGGGGCCCTGGTCGAACTGTTGAGCGACCCGACCCGTCACGTCGCGTTGGTTGACGCGGCGACCGCCACGCTTGAACTCGTTGGCGTCGCAGTGCGCGACGCCACTCGAGTGCGCCCCGGCATCCCGGTCGACCTGATCACCAGCGACGCCGCGGCTTTGGCCGCGCGCGAGGACCTCGACATCTTGGTTGAGGTGATCGGGGGAATCGAGCCCGCGAGGACCTATATCCAGTCAGCCCTCTCGCGCGGCACGTCGGTGGTGACGGCCAACAAGGCGCTGATGGCCGAGGCCGGCACCGAGCTGGCTCTGCTTGCCCACGAGCACGGTGCCGACCTCTTCTACGAGGCCGCGGTCGGCGGGGCGATCCCGATCTTACGCGCGCTACGCAGCTCGCTCGCCGGCGAGCGTATCGAGCGGGTCATGGGCATCGTGAACGGCACCACCAACTTCATCCTCTCCAAGATGACCAGTGGGGCCAGCGACTACGCGCCGGCGCTCGCCGAGGCCCAGGAGCTCGGCTACGCCGAGGCCGACCCGACCGCCGACGTCGAGGGATACGACGCCGCGGCCAAAGTCCAGATCATCTCCTCGCTCGCCTTCGGCACGCGCCTCTTCGGCGAGGTCATCACCCGCGAGGGCATCACCGGCGTGCGCGCCATCGACGTCGAGTTCGCCCGGCGCGCCGGCTACGTGATCAAGCTTCTCGGCGTCGCCGAGCGTGTCGGGGAATCTGGGATCTCGCGACGGGTGCACCCGGCGATGGTGCCCCTCGAGCACCCCCTGGCCGCGGTGCACGGGGCGATGAACGCCGTCTTCGTCGAAGGCGCCAAGAGCGGACCACTGATGTGGCTCGGACCCGGCGCCGGGGGGTATCCGACGGCCACCGCGGTGCTCGGCGACGTCCTCGACGCGGCGCGCAATCGCGTGAGCGGGCGCCACGACGTGCCCTTCTCGATCGACGAGACGCTCCACGCCGTGGACACCAACGACATAGCCAGCGTTTTTTATCTCAGCCTCGACGTCCTCGACCAGCCCGGCGTGCTGGCGGCCGTCGCCGGGGTCTTCGGCGACCACGGCGTCTCCATCCAGTCGATGGAGCAGTCTGGCGTGGCCGACGAGGCGCGCCTGTCCTTCGTGACCCACGTCGCGCGCACCGGCGATGTGCTGGCGACCCTTGAGGACCTGGCCCACCTCGCGTCGGTGGACTCGATCGGGGCCTGCATTCGCGTGATCGACGGAGGTGACCGGTGACCGGTTGGCGTGGTTTGTTGGCGGAGTACGCCCAGTGGTTCAACCTAGAGG
>JAJZSX010000068.1 GCA_021849435.1 Actinomycetes bacterium
GTGGCCGCCTGGTCGGCCACGAACGACCGCTTCGCCGGCCACGTCTCGGCGACGCGGTCCCAGTCCTACTACCTCGACGTCACCGACCCGGCGGCGACCAAGGGCGGCGTCGTTCAGTACCTGGCCGAGCGCTACCGCATCGACCCGAGTGCGATCGCGACGATTGGCGACATGCACAACGACGTGTCCATGTTCGCCGCTTCCGGGTTCAGCGTCGCGATGGGCAACGCCGACCCGGCCGTGCAGCGTGCCGCCACGGTCGTCACCAGCTCCAACGCCGAGGAGGGGTTCGCACGAGCCGTCGCCGACTTCATCCTGCCCTGAGTGAGCGAGTGGGAGCTCGACGATGGTGAGTCTCGTCGCATTAGTCGTCGCGATCGGCGTCGTCGCCTTCGTCTTCTACTGGTCGGGCCGCTACGGCGGCCGCGCCAAGCCCGGCACGTCACTTCGCCGTGGCCCGCGCTCGCACACCACCGCACGGGGTCGGCCGAAGGTCGGCTACGACCGGCGCGAGGACGCCGAGGCCCAGGCCCGCGTCCTCGCCAAGCGCGACGGCGCGCCCATGAACGTCTACCAGTGCAACGTCTGTGGCAGGTGGCACGTCGGCCACGGCCGGTAGCCGGGCAGCTCGACGAGCCAGCGATCACCGGCGAGTCCTTCGCCGGGCTGCGTGCGTCGGGTCAGGCGATGTTGGCCCGCAGCCCCCGCACCACGGGACGGCCCGCGCTAATCCAGCTGCTCGTGCCACCGATGACCGATCGCACGTCGTGGCCGATCCGAGCGAGGTGCTGGGCGGCGACCCGGCTGCGACTGCCGCTCTGGCAGATCACGTAGATGGGCGGTCCGACCGGCAGCTCGTGGGCCGCGTCGGCCACGGTGCTGAGCGGGACGAGCCGGGCGCCGGGCACGTGACCCGACGCGTATTCGTGGGGCTCGCGCACGTCAAGGACGTGGGCGCCGTCCGCGTGGGCGGCGATGAACGTTCGGACGTCGACTTCAGAAATCACTGATTACCTCCTGTGGCACGCCCGACGAGTATACCCCGTGGGGTATCCGATGCAACCGCCCCGGCGTCGGTTCGCGCGTCGAGCGCAGGCACCGGATTCGTCGCTGGCTGCTCGTCGCGGTCACGGTGGTACGCTGAGCCCGTTGTGCAACGGGAGCTCGGACGTACCGGGCTGAGAGGGTGGTTGGCCTGCGGGCCGCAGTACCACCGACCGTCGAACTTGTCCGGGTAATGCCGGCGTAAGGAGATCATCGTGGCCATCCAGCCAGATTCGTCGTTCACATTGGTTTCGGGGAACCGTCACGCCGAAGTGCCCCACACCCTGGTCGAGCCCGTCCCCCAGCCGCTCGGGGTCATCGACCAGTTCGGCCTCTGGGGCAACCTCGGCGTGAGCCTCCTCGGCTTCACGGGCGCGATCTTCGTCCTGCAGCCCAACGGCGGCGGCACCCCCGAGCTCTCGCTCATCGCCGCCCTGACCGCGATCGTGCTCGGCACCGTGCTCGGCACCCTCGCCATCGCGTTCTCGGGCGTCGCCGGGGCGCGCACCGGCGCGCCGGCGATGGTGCTCTTGCGCGGCGTCTTCGGCAGTCGGCTCTCCTACGTGCCAACGCTCATCAACATCGTTCAGCTGCTCGGCTGGGGCATCTTCGAGCTGGTCACGATCGCCACGGCCGCGCGCACCGTCGAACCCGGGCTCGCCCAATGGGTCTACGTGCTCCTCGCGGGTGCGATCACCGGCCTCTTGACGCTCTACCCCCTCGGGGCGATCCGCGTCCTGCGCCGATTTGCCACGCCGGCCGTGCTGGTAGTGCTCGTGTATCTCTTCGTGGAGCTGCTGCGCCACCCACTGCCCGCACTCGCCCATGGGACCTGGACTGGCTTTTGGGCGGCGACTGACACCGTGATCGCCGTGGCGATCTCCTTCGCACCGCTCGCCGCTGACTACACGCGCCACTCGCGCTCGCCCCGCACGGCCTTTTGGGGCGCCTTCGTGGGCTACGGCGTCACCCAGGTGCTCTGCTACGTGATCGGCCTCGTGGCCCTGGTGACCGTGGCCCGATCGCCGTCGGACATCTACGGTGCCTTCATCGCGGTGCCCCTCGGCACGCTCGCCTTCGCCCTGCTCGCCGCGCGTGAGCTCGACCAGTCCTTCGCCGACGTCTACTCCACCGTCGTCTCGATCCAGAACCTCCGGCCCCTCTGGGACCGCCGCGTCCTCGCCCTGGTTGTGGCCACGCTCACCACGGCCCTGGCGCTCGGGATCAACATCGCCGACTACGAGAACTTCCTCGTCCTGCTCGGCTCGGTGTTCGTCCCGCTGACCGCGGTCTTCATCGTTGACTTCTTCGTGCTCGCCAAGGGTCACCTCAACCTCTCCGCGCGGTCCCAGAGCCGCTCGACGATGCTCGTGCCCTGGGGCATCGGTTTTGTCGTCTACCAGCTGATCAATCCCGGCTACATCGGCTGGTGGGTCACGATGTGGGCCCACATCGGCTCAGCACTGCACTTTCACGCCCCGAGCTGGATGTCCGCCTCGCTCACCTCGTTCGTGGCGTCGCTGCTCGCCACGTTCGTCACGGGTGCGGTCGTGAAGTGGCGATCGGCGCGGCGTGTCGCACCGGCGCTCGTCGAAGTCACCGACGTCGAGGCCTGATCACGACGATCGATGGCCCCACCCAGCCCGCGGGACTCGTCCACGGCATGGCGAACGACCTCGTCACGCCCGACTGGCCGGCGATCACCGAGTCCGAGGCCGTCGAGGTCCTCGCGCACTTCACCGACGACCGCGCGAAGGCATCGGCCGCAGCGGTGACCTGGCGAAGCCCGCGCCCGATGTCGGCCGCGGCACTCGTCACCCTGGGCGACGCCACGTACTTCGTGAAGCGCCACGACGCTCGCGTGCGCTCGTCCGAACGCCTGGCGCTCGAGCACGCCTTCGCACGCCACCTCCGAGCACGCGGGCTCAGCACGCCGGCGATCCTCGCGACGCGCGACGGCTCGAGCGTCTACGAGCACGACCCCTTCGTCTACGAGGTGCACGAGTGCGCACCGGGTGAGGACCGGTACCGCGACGTGCCCTCGTGGTATCCCTTCACGAGTCACCCTGACGCCCACGCCGCGGGCGTCGCCCTCGCGCACTTCCACCGAGCGGCCGCGGACTTTCCCGCCGCGGCCTGGGACTTCGGACCCCTCATCGACGCCGACCTCGTGCTCGCGGCCGAGCCCGACGACGCCTACCGACGCCTCGTCACCACCCGACCCGGCCTGGTCCGCGCGACGGCCGACTACGACGTGCTGGGCGACTTCGCGTCGTTCCTGCGCGAGCCGATCCGTGTCGCGAAGGCTCGGCTCGAGCACGTGACCACTCAGTGGACTCACGGCGACTGGCACGGCTCGAACCTGACGTGGTCTGGTCCGGCCGATGCGGCGCGTGTCGCGAGCGTGCTCGACCTCGGCCTGTCCAACCGCACGTTCGCGCTGCACGACCTCGCCATCGCGATCGAGCGAAGTGTCGTCGACTGGTTGGACACCGCGGGCCTCGGCGTCCCCTCGATCGACTACGGGTCCCTCGACGCGCTGCTCGCCGGCTACGTCAGCGTCGCGCCGCTCACCGAGGACGACCTCGCAACGCTGGCGGCGGTCCTGCCCGTCGCCCACGTGGCCTTCGCACTCTCTGAGGTCGAGTACTTCGGCTCGATCGTCGACTCACCGGCCAACGTCGAGCTCGCCTACCAGTCCTACCTCCTCGGCCACGCCCGATGGTTCGACTCGCCCACGGGAAGGTCGCTGCTCGCACACGTGCGAGCCGCCACCCCGTCCAATCGATAGTGCGACCCGATCGCTCGTCGATGGCGACGGAAGGCTCGAGTGGCCTCGCCGGTAGGGTGGGCTCGTGAGTCTTTCCTGCGTGAGCGGTCGAGTGGTCGCGGCGGCCGTGGTGGCCTATATCGGTGCCACCCCGATCCCCGAGATCGCGTTGCGCGACGCCATCGTGGTCGTCGCCGTGGTTGGCGCCCTCGTGTGGCCCCGCTTCGTTGGTCGTCCGATGACCTCGTGCCCGGTCGCAACACCGGAATCGTCGACGTCGCCGAAGTCCCAAGCAGCACGGCCGTCTGACCTGACGGCTCTCGATCGAGAAAAGGAGCATCATGTCCACTGAGCAGACCCCCGCCAAGGTTGCCTTCATGATCATCAGTGACGACCCCGCACGCGCGGTGCCCGGCATGGTCATGGCAACGCGCATGAAAGCCAACCGAGGCGCGGACGTGCGCGTCCTGTTCTTCGGGCCTGGCGTACGGCTCGCCGCCAGCGGGCTCATTGACCTCCAGCTCGCCGAGATGCGCGACGCCGGCATCGGTGCCACTGCCTGTCGAGCCAACGTGGAGGCCTACGACATCGTCGAGGAGATCAGCGTGCGTCCGCTCGAGCTGCTCGCCGCCGGTGCCGAGGTTGAGCAGTTCGCCCTCCAGGGCTATACGGTAGTCAGCTTCTAACCCGTCACGGCGCGCCGACCGCGCCGGTCGCCCTTGGGTTCAATGATGCACTCATTGCACGACGTGCAATGAGTCGGGCATACTGGATCCGTGGTTGAACCGATCGGGAGGCGCGAGCGCAAACGACTCGCGACCCATCACGCGCTGCGCGCCGCCGCGCTGCGCCTCGGGGCCGAGCGCGGAATCCGCGACGTCACCGTCGAAGAGATCGCGACGGCCGCTGACGTGTCCGTGCGGACCTTCTATGACCACTTCCCCTCCAAGGAGGACGCCATCATCGGCTTTGACGCGTGGCGCGTGGATCAGCTGCGCGACGCGCTCGCCGACCGGCCCGCCGACGAGGCACCCCTCGAGGCGCTGCGGGTGGTCATGGGCCAGCTCTTCCACGAGTCCAGTGGCGAATGGCCGCTGCGCATGCGCGCGATCAACGCCGACCCCGCCCTGCTCGGACGCATGTTCGTCTCCTTCATTGCCTACGAGCGCGCCCTCGTCGAGGTGATCGCCCAGCGCACCGGCCTGGATAGCGAACGCGACCCCTACCCGGCATTGGTGACGGCCGTCGCGACCGCCGCCTTTCGCGCCTCGATGACTACCGCGCGCGCGAGCGGCGGCGTGCTCGACCCAGCGGCGACCTTCGACGCCGCCATCACCCGGCTCGGCGCCGCCCTGAGTCCGCCGCAGCGCGAGGACGGACCCACCACGTGCTGATCAAGCTCCTGCGCACCCACCTTCGCCCCTATCGCGTCCAGGTGCTGCTGCTCAGCGCGCTGCTCGTGCTCCAGACGGTCGGCAACCTCTACCTGCCGAACCTCAACGCCGACATCATCAACGGCGGGGTCGTCGCCGGCAACCTCCACTACATCGTGCGCACCGGTATCTGGATGGTCGTGCTCACGCTCGCGATCGGGCTCTTCGCCGTGATCGCGGTCTACTGGGCCTCGCGGGTCTCGATGGCCGCGGGGGCCGACCTGCGCCGTGCGGTTTTCTCGCGCGTGCAGTCCTTCTCGGCGCGTGACGTCAATCACTTCGGCACGGCGTCACTCATCACGCGCAACACCAACGACATCCAGCAGATCCAGATCTTCTTACAGATGGCGCTCACCATGATGGTGATCGCCCCCATCATGTCCGTCGGGGGCATCGTGATGGCGATCCACGAAGGGGCGAAGCTCTCACTGCTCCTGCTCGTGTCGATCCCGGTGATGGGCGCCTTCATCGGCATCGTGATGGTTCGGGTCATCCCCCTGTTTCGCGCCATGCAGTTCCGAATCGACCGGATCAACCAGGTGTTGCGCGAGCAGATCACCGGGGTACGCGTCATCCGGGCCTTCGTGCGAAACGACGCCGAGGCCGAGCGCTTCGAGCGCGCCAACGCCGACCTGACGGGCACCGCGCTGCGGGTGAACCGGATCTTCGCGCTCACGATGCCGATCATGCTCGTGATCATGAACTTCTCCAGTGTCGCGGTGATCTGGTTCGGCGGCCGGCTGGTGAGCGAGGGCTCGATGCCCATCGGGAACTTGACGGCGTTTCTCACCTACATCCTGCAGATCCTCACCTCGGTGATGATGGCGGTGATGGTGACGATCCTCGTGCCGCGCGCGGCCGCGAGCGCCGAGCGGATCGGCGAGGTGCTCGACACCGTGCCCGCCATCAGCGACCCCGCCGAGCCGGTCACCCCGACACCGACCGGGTCGGTGCGACTGGCCGGCGTCACGTTCGCCTACCCCGGCAGCGAGCGGCCCGTGCTCGACGAGGTCACCGTCGACTTCGAGCCGGGCGTCACGAGCGCGATCATCGGCGGCACGGGCAGCGGCAAGACGACGCTCGTCTCGCTCATCCCCCGGCTCTTTGACGTGACCGCCGGCACCCTCGAGGTGAACGGCGTGGACGTGCGCGCCCAGTCCCAGGAGTCGCTCTGGTCGACGATCGGCATCGTGCCCCAGGCCGCCTTCCTCTTCAGCGGCACCGTGGCGACCAACCTGCGTTTCGCGCGGCCCGACGCCACCGACGCCGAACTCTGGCGCGCCCTCGAGGTGGCCCAGGCGCGCGACTTCGTCGCCACCATGCCCGGCGGCCTCGACGCGCCGATCGATCAGGGTGGCACGAACGTCTCGGGCGGCCAGCGCCAGCGCCTCGCCATCGCACGCGCGCTCGTGAAGCAGCCGCGCATCTACCTCTTCGACGACTGCTTCTCGGCACTCGACGCCGCCACCGACACCCGCCTGCGCGAGGCCCTTCGTACCTACACCGCCGAGGCGACCGTCATCATCGTCGCCCAGCGCGTCAGCACGATCATGCACGCCGACCGCGTCGTCGTGCTCGACGACGGCCGCGTCGTGGGCGTGGGCACCCACGACGAGTTGGTCGAGTCCTGTGACTCCTACCGCGAGATCGTGGTCTCTCAGCTGGGCGAGGAGGCGCTGGGGTGACGATGGGGCCCATGCACGCGATGCGCGGCGCGAGCGCGGCGCCGCCGCGAACGAGCAAGGACGTGCGCAACACCCTACGACGCCTGGTGCGCCGGCTGCGTCCCGAGCGCTGGCGCCTGCTCGGCGCGCTCGTGCTCGGCGTGGCGTCGGTCGCCTTCATGGTGTCAGGTCCGCAGATCCTCGGCAACGCGACCAACGTGCTCTTTGACGGGATCATCGCCAAGCGGCTCCCGGCCGGCTTTACGATGGCCCAGACCCTGCACTACCTGCGCACCCACGGCCACGGCCAGACCGCGGCGATGATCGCGAGCCTGCACCTCACGCCGGGCGTCGGGGTGAACGTGAATCGGATGGGCGCGATCCTCGGGGTGGCTGCGCTCGTCTACCTCTGCGGGGCCGGCTTCAGCTACCTCCAGGGATTCACGATGGCCGGGGTCACCCAGCGCGCCGTGTCGGGCCTGCGCCGCGACGTCGAGGCGAAGATGGGCCGCCTGCCGCTGCGCTACTTCGACAGCCACCCCCACGGCGACGTCCTCAGCCGGGTCACCAACGACATTGACAACCTCACCACGACGATCCAGCAGGGGCTCAGCCAGCTGCTGACGTCGATCCTGACGATCGTCGGCGTGCTCTCGATGATGCTCTGGATCTCGCCGCTGCTCGCGGTCGTCGCGATCGTGACTATCCCGCTCGCCTTCGTGATCACGTTCCTCATCGCGCGCCGGTCCCAGGTCCAGTTCGCTGCCCAGTGGCGCCAGACCGGCACGCTCAACGGCCTCGTCGAGGAGACCCACAGCGGCCACGAGCTCGTCCAGGTCTTCGGCCGGCGCGACGCCACGGTCGAGGAGTTCAACCGCCAGAACGATCGCCTCTACAAGTCGAGCTTCCGGGCCCAGTTCCTCTCGGGGATCGTCCAGCCCTCGGTCCAGCTGATCTCGAACATCAACTACGTCGTCATCGCCGTCGTCGGGGGCTATCGCGTCGCGTCGGGCCTGCTCACCCTCGGCGCGGTGACGGCCTTCATCCAGTATTCGCGCCAGTTCACGATGCCGATCATGCAGATCGCCGGCCAGATGAACCTCCTGCAGTCGGGCCTCGCCTCCGCGGAGCGAGTCTTTGAGTTCCTCGACGCGAGCGAAGAGGCGCCCGACGGGCCCGACACCCACCGCGCGCCGGCGCACGAGCGCGGCGGGCGCGTCACCCTCGAGCACGTCTCGTTCCGCTACGAGCCCGAGCACCCGCTCATCGAGGACTTCAGCCTCGACGTCGCCCCGGGCGAGACCGTCGCGCTCGTCGGGCCGACGGGCGCGGGCAAGACCACCGTCGTGAACCTGCTGGTGCGCTTCTACGAGATCGACGCCGGGCGGATCCGACTCAACGGGGTCGACTACCGGGACCTGACGCGTGACGAGGTGCGCCGGGCCTTTGGGATGGTGCTCCAGGACACGTGGGTCTTCGCGGGCTCGATCCGTGACAACATCGCCTACGGGCGGCCCGAGGCCACGAACGACGAGGTCGTGGCGGCCGCGCGCGCCGCGCACGTGGACAACTTCGTGCGCACCCTGCCCGAGGGCTACGACACCCTGCTCGACGACGACGCCTCGAACCTCTCGTCGGGCCAGAAGCAGCTGCTCACCATCGCGCGGGCCTTCCTCGCCGATCAGAGCGTGCTCATCCTCGACGAGGCGACGAGCAACGTCGACACCCGCACCGAGGTGTTGATCCAAGAGGCGATGGCCCGGCTGCGCGTCGGGCGCACGAGCTTCGTGATCGCCCACCGGCTCTCGACGATCCGCCACGCCCACGTCATCCTCGTCATGGACCACGGCCGCATCGTCGAACAGGGCGACCACGACACGCTGATGGCGAGCCAGGGCCTGTACTACTCGCTCTACAACAGCCAGTTCGCCGGCGCGGCGACCTGAGCCGACGCGTCGCCGCCCAGTCGCTAGCCTGACTCCCGCGTGACCATCCTCGTCGACCTCCAGCACGTGCGCCTCAACGGCGCCGACCGCACCGTGCTCGACGACCTCTCGCTCACCGTCTCAGACGGCGATCGCATCGGGGTCGTCGGGATCAACGGCACCGGCAAGACTGCCCTCTTGCGCATCGTGGCGGGCTCGCTCGCCCCCGACGCCGGCCAGATCCGACGGGGCCGCGACGTGCGCGTCGGCGTGCTCGAGCAAGAGCCCGACCTGCCCGAGACCAGCGTGCGCGAGGCGCTCGGGCACGGCTGGCAGGTCGACGCCGCGCTCGACCGGCTCGACATGCTCGGCTTCGTCGACGCGTCGACCACCGAGCTCTCGGGCGGCCAGCGCAAGCGCGTCGCGCTCGCGCGGCTCTTCGCCGCGCCGACCGACCTCTTGATCCTCGACGAGCCGACCAACCACCTGGACCTGAACGCCATCCGCTGGCTCGAACTTCAGCTGCTCGACTTTCGCGGCGGCGTCCTGCTCGTCAGCCACGACCGGTTCCTGCTCGACCAGGTCACCACCCGCATGGTCGAGATCGACCGCGGGTCGAC
>JAJZSX010000069.1 GCA_021849435.1 Actinomycetes bacterium
CGAATCACTAACTCTGGACGACGTCGATACCTTCACCTGCCAACACACTGGCCATGGGCCATGCAGTGGAGCGAGTGCTTCGTGCGGCTCGTCAAACTACAGACCTGACCGGTCCACCCCTGAGGTCGCCCGCGGCACGCCCGGTGACTTCCAGCGCTAACAGGTAACAAGAATCATCGAGCTGGTGACCCCACACGTCCGCTCAACGGACAAACACCCGGACCTCGGAGAACCACGACTGAGTCTGAGGTCTTGGCTTCGAATTCGTCGACTACTTCACCCGCGCGGTGGATCGAGGTTTAGGACTCGAGGTAGTCACGAGATGGTGATCGAATCCCAATTCATCGGCGCGCGATGAGATATCGTCAGGTAAGTCGGATGAGGCCCCGACAGGCAGTAGCCGGAACCGCCCCACCGGGCTAATGGCTTCTACGGGAGTTCGATCGCGTGGAGGTTGTTTCGTGGGCTTGATAGTTCTATCCCCAACGGGGATACAGGCACTTCAGGTTCTGACGATCCTCCTCGGTGCTCCTCTGGTGAGTGGTGTGACTTCTCATCTCGAAGCACGTTTCCAGGGTCGACGAGGACCCCGGATACTTCAGCCCTACTACGACATCGCGAAGCTTTTCCGAAAAGAAACGTTGGTCACTGACGAGTCAAGTTGGGTGTTTCTAGCTGGTCCGATCGTCGCGTTCGCCTGCTACCTGACCGTTCCGATGCTCATTCCCGTGCTGACCACCTTTCCGCTTCCGCTGGGCTATACCGGGGACATCCTCGGTGGTGGGTTCATCTTGGCACTGGCCGGTTTTGTCGTGGCCCTCGCTGGCACCGAATCGGGCGCGCCGTACGCTCAACTGGGCGGAAGTCGCGCGATGACGTTCGGGGCGCTCATAGAACCAACGATTCTCTTCGTAATCTTCGCCGTGGCTCTGATCACTCGCACCGACCTTCCCTACGCGCTCGCTGCCACGGTCCGCTCTTCCGCCTCCCAGATGGTGCGCCCCAGCCACGTTCTCGCGGCCGCGGCGTTCTTTCTCGTGGTGCTCGTGGATACGGGTCGCATTCCCGTCGAGACGCATTCGGGAACTCTGGAGTTCGGAATGATCGATGAGGCGCGCACTCTTGAACACTCCGGACCCGCGCTATCCCTGCTGAGATGGGGCGCGACGATGAAGCAACTCATCTTGTACACAATCCTCATCAACGTGTTCATTGCGCCGTGGGGACTCGCAGCGACAGGCAATCTGGGTGCCGTCGGTCTCGCCGTGGTCGCGCTTCTGGTTAAAGCGATGATGCTCGGTTTGGTCTTCGCAATCATTGACAACCTCTTCTCCAAGCTTCGTCTCTTCAAGATCACGGAGTTCATCGCCAGCGCGTTTCTACTCGCCGTGCTCGGGGTGCTGGTCTTCTACGCCGGAGGTGGGTGATGTATCACGTCCCATCGACTTACGAAGGTGTTACCGCTGGTATGGCGGTACTCGTGCTGTTGAGCGAGTTCGCCATGCTGCGTGCGCCGCTGCTTCGTTCCCAAGTTCGTCTTTACGCCTTTCAGTCACTTGTGGTGAGTGGTCTGGCCGCATTCGTCGCCGCATCGAAGCACATCGACGAGTTGTACGTGCTGGCTGGGCTCTCACTGATTTTGAAGGTTGTCATGGTGCCCGGCCTCGTACTGCGGCTCTTGCGCGATGCCGACACGGACTTGGCCGGAAGCTCCGTGGTCGGGACGGCGAGTGCCATCCTGATCGCCATTGTCGTGGCCGCGTTCGGCTTCTTCGCCATTGGATCGCTGCACGTTAGTTCGGTGTCGTTGCCGACGTCGGCGCTCGCGATTGCCTGCGCTGTGGTTCTGGTGGCTTTCGTGCTGATCATTCTGCGAACGGACGTGGTATCCCAGGCGATTGGATTCTTCTCATTGGAGAATGGCGTCTCCGTGGCGAGCCTGGTCGTCGCTTCGGGGTTACCGCTGATCGTGGACGTCGCGTTCCTCTTTGATCTCTTGGTCGCGGTGGTGGTCTTTGGAGTGATCATGCGGGTGCACCACATGCGCAATGAGACGCTGTCCACCACTGAACTTGATCGGCTGCGAGGCTAGATGTCCGCGCTCCTCGTCACTCTCGCCATTGCACCGCTTGCCTGTGCGGTCGTCACCTGGTTCCTTCCAGCGCGAGTCTCGAAATACCTGACAGTGGTCGTCGGTACACTCTCATTCGTCGGCGCTCTGAGTCTGCTGTCGGGCGCGTCGCACCATACGGTCAGCGTCGGCAGTATCCTGCGCGTGGATTCGCTTTCCATAGTTTTCTTGCTAGCGGTCACGTTCCTCTACGCCGCTACGGCTATCTTCACCAAGGGCTATTTGAAGGTCGATCCCGGTATTCGTGGGACCCGCTACGGACGTCGATTTTACGCGGGACTCAATTTGTTTTGCTGGTCGCTGGTCGTCGCTCCACTGGTGAATGGTCTGGCACTGTTGTGGGTGGCCATTGAGATCACGACGGTCATCTCCGCGCTCCTGGTGGCGATCGACGACACGCAAGGTGCGTCCGAGGCCGCGTGGAAGTATGTGGTCCTCGCGTCGCTGGGGTTGGGCATCGCCCTGTTCGCAACGATTCTCATGTACTACGCCGGCACGTCCGTGTTCGGAGCGGCATACAATCTTTCGTATACGACGCTGCTCGCGGGTGCCGTCCATTTCCATCCTGATGTCGTGCGTTTGGCCTTCGTGCTAGCCGTGCTCGGTTACGGCACGAAGATGGGACTCTTTCCGGTGCACACCTGGCTGCCCGACGCTCACTCCGAGGCCCCCACGCCGATCTCAGCGTTGTTGTCGGGAGCTCTTCTCGTGGTGAGCTTCTACGCGATTCTCCGATTTTTCCAGATCGCCGTGCGTACTTTGGGTCCTACGTTTCCGCGTGAAGTGTTGCTCATCTTCGGCGTTGCGACACTGCTCCTCGCCTCGTTGTATCTACTCAGCCAGCGAGATATGAAGCGTTTGTTGGCGTATTCGAGCGTTGAGCACATGGGAATCCTCGCGATCGGCATGAGCTTCAGCTCGCCGATCGCCATCTTTGGCGTATTGCTGCACGTCATGGCGCACGCGGCGGCGAAGGGGACGGCATTCTTTGGCGTGGGGTCGGTGGTGCGAAAATTTGGCACCAAGGACATGACAAAGATCCGCGGTGGGATCGGCGCTCTTCCGTGGAGCGGGACGATGCTGGTCGCCTCGGTATTGGCACTCTCGGCGATGCCACCGTTCGGTATTTTTCGGAGTGAGTTCCTCATCGTCTACGGCGGCCTATCTGATCCGCGTGATGGCGTAGCGGCGATTTTCGTTGTGCTCGTCACGTTGGCATTCTTCGGACTGTCGTGGTTCACGACCCAGACGATGCTCAGCCCCGATTCGACGAACGCGCTCGAGGCCGCACCGGGCACGATCGTGGTGGCGAAGGGCGAGGTGAGCGTATGGATCGTCGCGTCCATGGTGATCGGACTGGCGGCACTCGTGCTCCTGGGCGTACAC
The DNA here is from genome assembly GCA_021849435.1 of Actinomycetes bacterium. Next base: position 3,518 of record JAJZSX010000069.1, read on the forward strand.
CCCCCGTCACAGTTGAGCGAGTTGTTGCATCGAGCGGCGTACGAACTGAGGACCCCGAGATGAACATTGATCGATCAACTCATATGACATCTATCGATCGCTTCAGCGACGAGGTGGCGCGTCACGTGAGCCACGGCGCGCGATTCGCTGGACTCGTTGCGAGTGCCGAAGGTGAGGACACTCGACTCATCGCGCTGCTCTCCCACTCGGGATCGCTGGTCATCCAAGAAACAGTGGTGCCCGCGGGCGTGGGCGCTTTCCCCGCTCTCTCGAGGCAGGCGCCGGCGGCGAGCTGGTACGAGCGAGAGATCCACGACCTGTTCGGTCTCGTGCCGAGTGGGCTGGACCGCGTGGATCCGCTGGTCTTTCCCTTCGTCACGTCGGCCATCCGACCCCGATTCGGATCGGGGTCCGTCGCTCCCGAGGGTCAACTCGATCCCACGCCACTTACTGCACATCTTCGAGGCGAAGGAGTCTTCACGATCTCGTACGGGCCCGTCCGCTCGGGGGTGTTTGAGTCCATTGAGTACTTGGTCGAAACGCCGGGGGAGGACATCCCACACCTGCGCACTCGGGTCTTCTACAAGCACCGTGGCGTTGAGGCTCGCTTCGAAACGCTGGACGTCGGTGATGGGGTACTGCTGGCCGAACGGTGCGAAGGGGTGGCGTCGGTCGCTCACGCCATTGCGTACTGCGCCGCGCTCGAAGAGTTGGCCGGTGTCGAGGTGCCACTACAGGCCGGGCTCGTGCGGGTGTTGCACGCTGAGCTCGAACGGGTCGCGAACCATCTGGACTCGACCGTGCGCCACAGCGAGGCGGCGGGGCAAGCCGTCGCCTTCGCGCGGTTTTCGCTACACAAGGAGAGGGTTCAGCGGCTCCGGGCGCAACTCAGCGGGAGCAGGTTCGGTCGTGGCGTCGTCGTTCCGGGAGGGGTGGCGGGCCCTCCGGCGCTCAGCGCCACTGAGACGCTCGGCGCAATTGGTACTCTCGAGCAGTCGATCGACGTCGACACTCGTCTGTTGATGAACACGCCTTCATTCCTCGATCGGTTGAGGGGTACCGGTGTGCTCGAGGCCGACGTCGCCGACCGCTTCGGAGCGCTCGGTCCCCTAGCCCGGGGATCAGGGGTAATGGAGGATGTCCGATTCGCCCGCGCGTACGGTGCGTACGTCCACCTTGGCGAGCAACTACTCGAGGTACGCGGCGACGGTGACGCGCTGGCGCGCCAGCGTGTTCGAGTCCAAGAGATTACCGGAGCGTTTTCACTCATGCGCGAGGCCATTGAGGAACTCAGTAAACGGGGAGGGCCATCGGACACTGAATGGCGACGCCCAATCGGGAAAGTCAGCGGCCGAGCGGTGGGTTGGGCCGAGGCTCCCCAGGGTGAGGTGCTGTACCTCGTCGAGGCCCGAGACGGACAACTGGTACGGGTGAAGCCGCGTTCGGCGTCGTTCCATAACATGGCACTGTTTCCCGCCGCCTTTCCGAAGGACATCCTCACGGATTTCGCGTTCATTGAGGCCAGTTTCGGTCTCTCAATCGCCGGAGTGTCGAGCTGATGCCGTGGATTCCGCGCGGACTACGTGAAGGTATCGTCACCTCCCGCTACCCCCGGCGCCTCGATAACTACGGACCAGGCTTCCGGGCGTCCGTCACCATTACTCGCGGGACGACGACGGGCGACGAACTGAACCTCGCGGCGGCCGCTTGTCCCACCGGGGCGATTACGGTCGTAGACGCTGATCCATCGCTGGACCGTGGGGCGTGCATCTTGTGTGGACGATGCGTGCAGATGCTGCCCCGGGTATTCCGGTTCTCGCCGGCCATTGAAACGTCATCTATCCTACGTACGCGATTGGTGGTACCCGAGCCCGAGAACGATGCGTCACTCGCGGCGGTGCGGGGCGAACTGGCGCGCCGGGTCAGAGCACTGCGACGCTCGGTGCACCTTCGTCACGTCGATGCTGGCTCCGATGGTTCCGACGAATGGGAGATTGCGGCGCTCACCAATCCGGTCTATGACGTGCAGCGACTCGGTATCTACTTCACAGCGAGCCCCCGCCACGCCGATATTCTCCTCGTGACTGGCGTGGGCTCGGCGGGTATGACCGAGCCCCTGCGACGGACCCTTGAGGCCATGCCAAATCCGAAGGTTGTTATCGCCGCCGGCGTGGAGGCGATCAGCGGTGGGCTCGTCGGCGAGGGGTACGCGTCGAGCGGCGGGGTGGGATCAAGCGTTCACGTTGACGTGTTCATTCCCGGTTCACCGGCGTCACCCTTTTCCCTGTTGCACGGGATCCTGCTGGCGATAAACCTGCTCCCGACGAACTCTCCGCGGGGCAATCCGATGACGGGTAGCGAATCATGAGTGCCCTCTTCGCGATCGCGATGGGGTGCTTCATTCTCGGGGTGCTCGTTGACCTCATCTTCGGGGTGGCGTCCAAGTACGCACGACCGTGGCCCTACGTACTCGCCCTCTCCGGTAGCACGTGCCTCGTGCTGGTCGGCGTTCACGCCACGACCTCTGGGTCGATCTCGGTGGGTCTCGGTGCCTTCCTCGGGGTCGGCCACGGTGCCTTATCCATCGATCAACTCGCGGGCTACTTCCTCACCTTGATGTTCGCCATCGCTGCGGCCGTCTCGGTCTGTCTCGCATCCTGGGTCCATCCCGATGATCGGCGCCAACACCGAGGTACCGCCTCGGGCTACCTGCTATTGATCGGAGCCGCCGCCGTTATTGTGTGTGCGGCTGACGCATTCCTTTTCCTCTTTGCCTGGGAACTGCTGACGTTCGCGTTCTACATACTCACTTCGTTGACCCGATCGTCCGCCCGTCAGACGGGTGCCGCGTGGTCGACAATTGGCATGGGCAAGGTGAGCGGTGCGGCGTTGCTGTTCGGATTCTTGTTACTCGCCGGTCACACGGGCAGCCTCACGATCGCCAGTTGGCACGCCGTTGGTCCGGGTGCGCTGCTCGATGTCGCGTGGGTGCTCGTCGTGGTGGGCTTCGCGGCCAAGTTGGGGGTCGTGCCGTTCCAAGTATGGATTCCCATTGGTTATCCCGCGGCGCCCGGACCTACGCGCGCCGCGATGGCCGGGATCGCGGCGAACGTGGGTGTCTACGGGCTGTGGCGTTTCCTCGGTGTGTTGGAGCCTCCGCCCGTATGGCTCGTTATCATCGTGCTGCTCGTAGGAGGCTTCACCGCGCTGCTCGGCATCACGTTCGCGGGCGTCCAGTCCAGCCTTTCTCGCGTGGTGGCGTATTCGAGTATCGAGAACGCCGGACTCATCGTCACGGCGTACGGCGTGGCGCTCACGGGTGACGTTCTGCACTCTTCGGCGCTCATGGCGGTCGGGTTGCTCGCCGCCACCCTGCAGACCACCGCGCACGCCATTGCCAAGTCCGCACTCTTCGTCTCGCTCGCCAACTTCGAAGAGGCGGCGGGTACCGATGATCTCGATCGCCTTCGCGGTGTCGGTCGTCGGATGCCTTGGAGTGGCGTGACGTTCGCCGCGGGAGCGTTGACTCTGGCGGGGCTACCGCCCACCATCGGCTTCGTCTCCGAGTGGTTCATCCTCGAAGCACTCATGCAGCAGTTCCGGGTTGGGGGGCTCGCGCTACGCCTCGGGCTCGTCGGGGCGGCGGCCATGGTGGCACTGACGACTGGACTCGGAGCGTTAGTGTTCCTGCGTCTTCTCGCTTTGACAATTCTTGGTAGAGCAAACCCCGAACTCGAGCGACGACGGGAGCCTGGATTGTTCAACAAGATCGGCCTGACGGTGCTCGGCACTGGCTGTCTGGCCCTCGCGGCCCTGAGCCCACTTGAGGTGCGCTATATCGCCGAGGGCTTGTCACCCGTGGTCGCAAAAGTCGTCACTATGCAGGCGCTGACGTCACCGTGGGTGCTCCAACCAGTGTTCTCGGGTTTCTCGATTCTGTCTCCGTCGTGGCTCTGGGTCATATTGGCGAGTGACATCGCGCTCGTGTTTCTTATGACCTTGCTTCTTTCGCGAGGTCAGTTCCTGCGAGTGCGCCGTGTGCCGGCGTGGCACTCGGCGACCTCCGGGGTGGAGGGCCCTTCGAATTACACGTCCTTCGGATTCGCCAATCCGCTTCGACACGTGCTGGCGAACCTGCTCGGCGCGAGGCGATCCGTGGACTCCGGCCATGGCGACGATGAAGGATCGCTTGATGGTCATTCGCACGTCGCGACGCATACGACGGTCGTCGAACCGGTTGAGAAGTACCTGTACCGTCCGTTGAGATCGAGTCTGCTCCAGGTGTCGAGGACCGCGAAGCGTCTGCAGTCGGGGCGACTCAACGTCTACGTGGCGTACATGCTGTTGGCGTTGCTGGGTGCTCTGGCGATTGTTGACGTGGTCAAGTAGAGGGGGGAAATTATGGTGGGAGAAGAGGTACGTGGTTCAGAAATGCACGGCGGCGTGTTCCGGCGAATTCTTGTCTGCTACGACGGCTCGAGCGGAGCACGACGCGCTCTTCGCGTCGCTCGGTCGCTCGCTGAGGACGTGGGAGGGTCTGTCGACCTACTGATGGTCGTCCGGCCACCCGCGCACGCCGAGACGTCCGAGGCGAGCGAGGAGGCCATCGAGACCGAGCGACTTCAACTCTCCGCGGGTCTCGATGAAGAAGTGGCACGTGACGTGCAGAGTGCTCTCGGTACGCCGCACGTGGTCGTCCACGACAATCCCGCTGACGCCATTGCGAACTTTGCGAAACAACACGGGTTCGATCTCGTAGTCGTGGGGACCCACGGACGAGAGCAGGTGGTACACCGCGGTGTTGGACGCTCACTCGAGGCTCTACTTCGTCAGCATCCCTGTCCGGTGCTGGTGGTCTAAGTGAGAACTCTGGTCTCTAAAAGGTTGTTGCCCCCCCCTGCATCGTGGTCCGGCACCTCTACGCATCAGTGTCCAACGGTCTGGACGCGGTGGGTGCGTGCAACAAGGGGCGTGTCGGCGGGTACGAATCACGCTCGCCGTCGGGTCTCGTCGTGAGTCGCACGAGAGGCGGACGTGGTGGGTAATGGTGAGGGAGTTGGCGCGCATGATCCCGATGTCGAGCCGAAGACCTCCGCGGGTGAGTTGAACAGTGCTGTCGACAAAGGTCAAGGGAAGCACTGGTTCACACCAGGTGTCGGGAGTGTGGGCGCATCGAGTTTTTTTTCTGACTCCGGCCACGAGATTGCTACCTCGCTGCTGCCCACCTTTTTTGCATCGGTGCTGCACGGAACGGCGGCGGGCCTCGGCATCGTCGAAGGCGTGAGCGACGCGCTCATGGGCGTTGCGAAACTCATCGGGGGCCCCTTCGCCAATGACCAGCAGAGGCGTTCGCGGCTTGCCGTAGGCGGATATCTGGGCACGGCAATTGCGACGGGGGCCATGGGCCTCGTCACCAACGTGTGGGAGTTGGGGGTGCTGCGATCAGCTGCGTGGGTGTCGCGCGGCGTCCGCTCACCCGCTCGAGATTCGTTACTGGCTCAACTCGCGCCGCCCGCCGCTTACGGCAAGGCGTACGGGTTGGAGCGGGCCGGTGACAACCTCGGCGCAGTCATGGGACCCTTGTTGGCCGCAGTGCTGGTGGGCTGGATCGGTATCCGACCAGCAATCTGGTGTGCGGCCATACCCGGCGCGTTCGCGGCATTCGCTATCTTGATTGCGGCACGAGAGGCCCAGCGGCTACCGCGCGGTGAACGCTCGTCCTTTCGTTTCGACTTCTCGGCGCTACGACATCGAGGCCTGGCACGACCGCTCGTCCCGATTACCCTCTTCGAGTTCGGCAACACCGCCACCACGCTGCTCATACTGCGCGTCACACAACTTCTGCACTCTGACGGTCGTTCGCTGGTCGCGG
>JAJZSX010000070.1 GCA_021849435.1 Actinomycetes bacterium
GCCGCACTGAGAATGGCGGCCGTGGGCACGTCGCCATAGGCCCGGGCACGCTGGGGCTCGGCCGCCTCGACGCCGTCGAGGCGACGCGACCACTCCACGAGCGCCGCGTCACCGCGCTCGCGCACGTCGGCCACGATCTGCTCGATCGTGAACTGCTCCTTGGTCTCTACGGGACGACTCACGGCACCATCCGTTCCACGGGCAACGTGAGAATCGAGCTCGCGCCGCAGGCCTCGAGTTTGGGCAGGAGCGACCAGATGTCGGCGGCGGGCACGAGGGCGTGCACCGCGACGACGCCGGGCGTCGCGAGGTCCATCACCGTCGGCGAGCCCTGCGTCGGCAGCAGGGCGGTCAGCTCGGGCAGGCGGCTCTTGGCCACGTTGCAGAGCAGGTACCGGTTGGCCCGGGCGTTGGTCACGCTGCCGAGCACGGTCGTGAGGACCTTGCGGGCCAGGATGTCCTCGGAGCCTCGGCGTCCAATCAGCACCGCCTCGGACTCGAAGATCGTGCCGATCGAGCGCAGCCCGTTCGTGCGCAGGGTGCTGCCCGTGGACACGAGGTCGATGATGGCGTCGGCGAGCCCGAGGCGAGGTGAGATCTCCACCGCGCCGCCCACCCGGACCACCTCGGCGTCGACGCCTCGTTCGGCCAGGTACGCCGTCGCGATGCGCGGGTGCGAGGTCGCGATGCGCCGACCCTTGAGGTCCTCGATGCCCGCGGCGTCGTCCTCGAGGGGCACGGCCGCCTGCAGCGAGCACTTGCCAAAGCCGAGACGAAGCAGCACCTCGACGTTGCACTGACGCTCGTCGATCAGGTCGAGGCCCGTGATCCCGCAGTCGACGACCCCGTCCTGGACGTACTCGGGCACGTCGTCGGCGCGCACGAACAACAGGTCGATGTCCGCGTTTCGACAGTGCGACTGCAGCACGCGCTCGCCCGGCTCCTGGGGATCGACCCCGCTCGCCTCGAGCAGTGTCCACGACGGCTCGCGCAAGCGGCCCTTGCTCGGCAGGGCGAGGGTGAGCCGGCGATTCATCGCCGCCCCCGACGCAGCACCACCGGGTAGCCACCCTCGCCGTAGCGCAGCCAGTGCGCGACGCGGGTCACGGTCGCCGTCGACGCGCCCGTGCGCCGCGACACCTCGTGGTACGGCAGACCCTCATCCACCAGTCTCGCCACCTGGAGCCGCTGGCCCATCGCGTCGAGCTCGTTGGTCGTGCACAGGTCGCGCAAGAACGCGGCGACCGTGTCGCGTTCGCGCAGGCCCACGAACGCGTCGACGAGATCGTCGAAGCGGCTCGCCGTCTCCTCGTGCGCCTCGGCTGGAACTACCTTGCCACTAGTCATATCAGTATGCTAGCCTGCTACAACATTACTATGCAACTCATCCCAGCCGTCGACCTCCTCGGTGACTTCGCCGTACGCCTCGACCAGGGCGACTACGACCGGGTCCTCTTTCGCCACCCGCTGGACGACTTCGTCGAGCGAGTCGTAGCCACCAGCCCACCGATGATCCACGTCGTCGACCTCGACGGGGCCCGCACGGGCGAGACGCGCCTCGAGCTGGTGCGCCGGTGCATCGCGCTCGCCGGCCCGATCCCCGTGCAGGTGTCGGGCGGACTGCGCACGGTCGGCGCCGCTTTGGCCGCGCTCGAGGCCGGTGCGGCCCGCGTCATCGTCGGCTCGGCGGCCTGGGCCTCGCCCGAGGCGCTCGGCGAGTTTGTCGACGCCCTCGGGGACCGGCTCCTCGTCGCCCTGGACGTGCGCGACGCACGAATCGCGGTGCGCGGCTGGCTCGCCGACGGCGGCCTGAGCGTGGCTGACGCACTCGAGCGGTGCGTCAGCGCCGGCGTCGGGCGCCTGCACGTCACCGCCATCGACCGTGACGGCACGATGCGCGGTCCTCGCCTGGACCTGTACGCCCAGGCCTGCGCGAGCGGCCTCGCGGTGGTCGCCGCGGGCGGCGTGCGTGATGACGACGACGTCGCGGCACTCGCCGATCTCGGGTGTGAGGCCGCGATCATGGGTGTGGGGTATCTTCCTCGGATCGGCCTCGCGTAAGACTCCTAACTGCAGCGCTGACATATCTTCATTGAGTACTTGACACTGCTGGTATTACTGCATTGTTACCGTTCCCTATAAAAGATATTTGCGTAGCCTCTAATGACTTTTTTCCCTATTGAATGGCGCGTAAGTCCCGCGACAATGGGTAGGTACCACCAACGAAGGGGTTGATCATGAAGCGCAAGACATTGGACCTGTTACTGACGACGTTGGGCGGACTGCTCACGGTCGTGCTCTTAGCCGCGGGTGCATTTTTGATGTGGGGCTACCAGTTCGCGAATTCCACCGTCCACAACCAGTTGGCGGCTCAGAAGATCTACTTCCCGGCTAAGAACTCACCGGAGCTGCAGAACCCGCTGATCAAGCCATACCTGACGCCCTACGCCGGTCAGCAGCTCACGACGGGCCGCGAGGCCGAGGTCTGGGCGGACCACTTCATCGCCGTGCACCTGCAGGAAATGACCGGGGGCAAGACCTACGCGCAGTTGAGCGCCGCGTCGCTCGCCGACCCGTCGAACACGGCTCTCGCGAAGACCGTCCAGACCGTCTTCCAGGGACAAACCCTCCGAGGAACGCTCCTCACCGCCTACGCCTTCTGGATGTTCGGCGTCATCGCTGAGTGGTCGGCAATCGCCATGTTCGTGCTCGCCCTGTTGATGTTGATCCTCACCGGATTCGGCTGGCGGCACTACCGCGCCGTCAGCCACGAGGTGATGGTGTAGCGACCCTCTGGACCACGCCGCGAACCGAGGCCCCTTCAATCGCGGCGTGGTCCGGTTCAACGCGGCCCCCAAGCGCGCCACGGCGACCTTGGGGGCCAAGTGGTGTCAGGGGCGAGTCACTAGGGTGAGTCCCGGAGGGGATATGTCCAGTGACAACGCGGACCACTCGAGCGCAGTTGAGTTCGAGACCTTCGCGTCCCACCGGGCGATGGTCGGGGCGATCGAGGTCCGCCGGGCACTGCCCCAGCGATCGCACCGCACCATCGGCGCGTGGTGCTTCGCGGACCACATGGGCCCCGCGTCGGTCACCGAGGAGCGGGGCCTCGACATCGGTCCGCACCCCCATACCGGCCTTGCGACCCTGACGTGGCTGATCGAGGGCGAGGCCGTCCACCGCGACAGCCTGGGCAGCGAGCAGTTGATTCGACCGGGCCAGTTGAACCTCATGAGCGCCGGCTACGGCGTCGCGCACGCCGAAGAGCCGACCGGCGCCTACCGCGGGACCCTCGAGGGCATCCAGCTCTGGATCGCTCAGCCCGAGCACACGCGCCACGGGGCGCGCGCCTTCGAGCACCACGGCGAGCTGCCCCACCTGATGATCGGGACCAGTGAGGCAACGGTCCTCGTCGGCGAGATGCTCGGCGAAGCGAGCCCGGTGCGCCACGACACGGCGCTGCTTGGCCTCGACCTCGACCTTCGGGGTGCGGCCGAGCTGCCACTCGACCCCACCTTCGAGTACGGGGTGATCGTGCTGCGCGGGGCCGTGTCCGTCGGCGGCTCGCTCGTCGAGCCGGGAACGCTCGCCTACTTCGCACCGGGCGCCGACGAGTGGCGACTCGAGACCCGCGACCCAGCGCGCGTCATCGTCCTCGGTGGCGAACCGTGGCTCGAGGGCATCACCATGTGGTGGAACTTCGTCGCGCGAAACCGCGACGAGCTCACGGCGGCCTACTTCGCCTGGGTCGAGCGCGACGAGCGCTACGGCACGGTCGCGAGTCCTCTCGCGGCCATCGACGCCCCTGTGCCGTTCTGGCTCCACAGCGAGCGGGCGCCGCTCTAGGTCGTCGCGCGCCGACCGGTGAAGGCGCTTCTCGACCTCGCCGCATCGCCGCCACGATTACCTGGCTTCGCGACCGACAGGCGCTGCGTACCTGATCGGATCGCGGCGCGCTGGTGAGCCTATTTGGTGAATTAATACCATCACAACGCTAAAAACTTTCTTCCTATAGGTGCGATAGTTTGTGATTCTTTGCACAAAGTCCTTCAACGGTGTTAAGCCTTGGCGCGGAACGGGCACGCGAGTGATCCCGCGAGATGCAGTAGCAACGTGAAGGAGTCGAGATGACGATCACCCTGGAAGAGCTGCGAGACGTGACAGTCGCCGCGGTCGTTGACGCCCGCGGGACGTCCTGCCCCGGTCCGATCCTGGCCGCGAAGAAGGGCATCCCCGGTGTCGCCCCTGGTGCGGTCATGGAAGTCATGGCGACGGACTCGGGAACCCTAAAGGACCTCCCCGCCTGGTGCAAGAAGATGGGCCACGAGTTCCTCGGCGTCATCGAAGAGCCCGGCTACCTGCGTCTCTTCCTGCGCAAGGCCTGACATGGCCGACGCCGACCTCGACGGGCCGAGCGGGCCCCGGATTCTCGTCTTCTCGACGAATAACATCTCGGACCCCGGCATCGACCTCGCGGGCAGCCGCCACCTGCACTACCCGGCGACGGTCTTCACGGTGACGGTCCCCTGCTCGAGCGCCATCAAGCCCACGTGGATCCTGCACGCGTTCCAGAGCGGGTTCGACGGCGTCTTCATCGGCGCTGACGGCGACGAGTGCGCGTACCTGCCGGACTGCAACGCCCGCACCGCACGCATCGCCGCCCGCGCCCAGGAGCTGATGAGCGCCGCCGGGTTCGAGCCCCAGCGAGTGATGATGGCGGCCCTCTGCTCGGTCTGCGCCGAGCCCTTCGTCAACCACATGCGCGAATTCTCCGAGAAGATGACCGCCCTCGGGCGCGTCGCCGCGCTGGCGTCCTAAGACCAATCAAGGAAGCGAGTCATGACTCAAACGGACAAGAAGACGATCATCCTGTTCAGCGGTGATCTGGACAAGGTGCTCGCCGCCTTCGTGATCGCCAACGGCGCGGCGGCCATGGGCGACGACGTCACGATGTTCTTCACCTTCTGGGGGCTCAACGCCCTGCGGCGCGACCGCAAACCGGCCACCCCCGGCAAGTCGCCGCTGCAGCGATTGTTCGCCACGATGATGCCGCGCGGCCCCAAGAAGCTCGCGATGTCGCACATGAACTTCGCCGGCGCCGGACCCGTGCTGATGAAGCGCATGATGCGCTCGAACAACGTGATGTCGATCGACGAGATGATTGCGACCGCGAAGGAGCAGGACATCAAGATGATCGCCTGCACGATGTCGATGGACGTCATGGGGCTTCGCGCCGAGGAGCTGATCGACGGCCTGGAGTTCGCCGGCGTCGCCACCTACCTCGGCGAGGCCGACGAGGCCAACGTCAACCTGTTCATCTAGGGCTTGAACGAACAACTACGAGAGGTGGTACGCACAATGGAGTACGACGCACTAGTCGTCGGCGGGGGCATCGGGGGGATGGAATCGTCGCTCAAACTCGGCGACATGGGCTACAAGGTCCTGCTCGTCGAGAAAGAGCCGAGCGTCGGCGGACGGATGATCCTGCTCTCCAAGGTCTTCCCGACCCTCGACTGCGCGAGCTGCATCTCGGGCCCGAAGATGTCCTCGACGATCAACCACCCGAACATCACGACCGCGTCCTCGAGCACGGTGCTCGGCATCCGGCGCACCCCCGAGGGCCGCTTCCTCGCCACGGTGAAGAAGCGCGCCACATACGTCGACCCGGCCGCCTGCACCGGCTGTCAGGAGTGCGAGCCCGTGTGCACGGTCGCGGTGCCCGACCAGTTCAACGCCGACCTGGTGCCCCGGCGTGCGGCCTTCCTCGCCTTCCCCCAGGCCGTGCCGAAGAAGGTCGTGATCGAGCGCGCGGGCACCTCGCCGTGCACCGACACCTGCCCCGCGGGCATCAAGGCCCACGGCTACGTCGCCCTGATCCGCAACGGCCGTTACGAGGAGGCCTTCCAGCTAGTGCTCGAGGCGACGCCGCTCGTCGGCACGCTCGGGCGGGCCTGCTACGCGCCCTGTGAGAACGAGTGCACGCGAGACGACGTGGAGTCCTCGATCCCGATCCGCCGACTGAAGCGCTTCGTCGCCGACCGGCACTACGAGACGATGCAGGGCCCTGGCGTGGTGGCCCCCGAGCCCAACGGCCATCGCGTCGCGATCGTCGGCTCGGGTCCGGCCGGTCTCACCGCGGCCTGGCAGCTCGCGCGCCTCGGCTACGGCGTGACCCTCTACGAAGCGTCGCCCGAGCCGGGTGGCTTCCTGCGCTACGCGATCCCGGCCTATCGCCTGCCCCAAGACGTCGTCGAGCGCGACATCGCCAACGTGACGGCCCTCGGTGTCGAGATCGTCACCAACTCGCCCATCACCGACCTGGAGGCCCTGCACCACGATGGCTTTGACGCCGTGCTCGTGGCGACGGGCACGCCGCGATCGACCACGCTCGGCATCCCCGGCGAGGAGTTCGCGGGCGTGCAGAGCGGGCTCGAGTTGCTGCGCGACGTGCGCCTCGGAGCGGGCCCGGACTGGACCGGCCAGCGCGTGGTCGTGGTCGGCGGCGGGAACGTCGCCATGGACGCTGCGCGCACGGCGCGGCGCCTCGGCGCGCGCCGGACGATCGTCGCCTACCGCCGCGGCCGCGACGAGATGCCGGCCATGGCGAGCGAGGTGCAGGACGCCGCCCACGAGGGCGTGGCCTTCGAGTTCCTCGTCGCGCCCGTCGAGGTGCTCGGCGACGAGCACGGCCGGGTGACCGGCGTGCGCTGTCAGCGCATGGTCCTCGGGGCCCCGGACGCCTCGGGGCGACGCCGCCCCGAGCCCGCGGACCACAGCACGTTCGTCATCGAGTGCGACGCCGTGATCGGCGCGATCGGCATGGTGCCCGACACCGAGGACTTCGCGACGACCCTGCGAGTCGGCGCCGACCGGCGCGTCGCCGTCGATCCCCTCACCCGCCAGAGCGAGGTCGAGTACCTCTTCGCCGCCGGCGACGTGGTCAACGGCGCCACCGACATCACCCGCGCCGTGGGCGAGGGCCGGCGCGCCGCCCACATGATCGACCGCTTCCTCACCGGACGGCCGCTCGATGGGTTCGTCGCCCTCGACGACCGGCTGGCAGCGGTCGACAAGGCCGCGGTGCTCGCTCGCCAGCGAACCTACACGCCGCGCGAGGCGGCCCCCGACACGTTCTCGCTCAGTGACGGTCCGACCGACTTCAGCGAGGTCGAGCGGGTCCTCAGTGAGGTCGAGGCGCTCGCCGGGGCCGGGGCGTGCCTGGACTGCGGAGTCTGCTCGGAGTGCGGCCAGTGCGTGCGCGCCTGCCCCGCCGACGCCATCGACCTCAACGCCAAGGACCAGGTGATCGAGGTCGACGTCGGCGCGGTCGTCGTCTCGACCGGCTACAAGCTCTTTGCCGCTGACCTCAAGCCCGAGTACGGCTGGGGCCAGTACGCCAACGTCATCACCGGCATGCAGATGGACCGGCTGCTCGCCCCGACGCGCCCGTTCAACACCGTGCTGCGTCCGGGCGACGGCAAGGTGCCCGAGCGCATCGCCTACGTCTCGTGTACCGGATCGCGCGACCGCACCGTGGACAATCCCCTCTGCTCGAAGTTGTGCTGCATGTACTCGGTCAAGCAGAACCAGCTCATCATGGGCACGCTGCCACTGGCCGACGTCACCATGCACTACATCGACATCCGCGCGGCCGGCAAGCGCTACGACGAGTTCTACGAGCAGTCGCGCGCCATGGGGGCGTCCTACATCAAGGGCCGCGTCTCCAAGATCACCGAGAAGGACAACGGCGACCTGGTGCTGCGCTACGAGGACATCGAGAACGGTGGGGCGATCACCGAGGCGGAGTACGACCTCGTCGTGCTCGCCGTCGGCGTCCAGCCGAACCGCGAGGTGGAGCAGCTCTTCACCGACGAGCACCTCGATCTCAACGAGTACTACTACGTCGACGAGCCCGACGACGACCTCGACCCGGGACGCACCAACATCCCGGGGGTCTTCGTCGCCGGCGCGGCGGCGGGCGCGAAGGACATCGTGGACTCGATCACCCACGCGGGGGCGGCCGTCAGCCAGGTCGCCGCGTACCTCGAGCGTCGTCGTGACGACGACCTGATCAACCAGGAGCTAGCGACGATGGAGCTGTCACGATGAGCGAGCGAAGGATCGGCGTCTACATCTGCCACTGCGGTGGCAACATCTCGGACTACGTCGACGTGGCGGCGGTGCGCGACGCCGTGAAGGACCTGCCCGACGTCGTGCACGCCGAGACCTCGCTCTTCGCGTGCTCCGACGGCACCCAGCAGGACATGATCAAGATGATCCGCGACCAGAACCTCGACGGCCTGGTCGTCGCGTCGTGCTCGCCCAAGCTGCACCTGTTCACCTTCCGCGGCGTCTCGCGCCGAGCCGGGCTCAACCCCTTCGAGTACACCCAGGCCAACATCCGCGAGCAGTGCTCCTGGGCCCACACCAACGACCGCGCGGGCGCCACCACCAAGGCGATCGGTCTGGTGAAGGGCGCCATCGCCAAGACCCGTGAGTCGAGCGCGCTCGAGCCCATGGCCGTGCAGACCACCCCGGCGTCGCTGGTGGTGGGCGCGGGCATCGCGGGCCTACGCGCCGCGATCGGACTCGCCGACCTCGGTCTGCGGGTCTACCTCCTCGAGCAGTCGGCCACCGTCGGCGGCTGGGTTGGCCAGTTCGGGCCGACGTTTCCTAACGACCGCGATGGGCGGGAGATGGTGGCCGACCTGCTCGAGCAGATCCAGGAGCGTCCGACGATCACCCTGCTCACCAACGCCGAGCTCACGGCCAAGTCCGGGAGCTTCGGCAACTACGCCGTCACCATCACCGTGCACGGCGAGAGCGAGTCCACCGTCGAGGCGACCGTTGGCTCGATCGTCATCGCGACCGGGTTCGACACCTACCAGCCCGAGATCGGCGAGTACGGCTACGGCATCGACGGCGTCGTGACCCTCGCGCAGTTCAAGGAGCTCGTCGAGGCGTCGCCCGACGGCATCAAGTTCCACGACCGGCCGGTGCGCACGGTGACCTACGTCTACTGCGTGGGCAACCGCCAGCCCGGCGGCAACGAGTACTGCTCGAAGTACTGCTGCTCGGCGACCGTGCACGCCTCGCTCGAGGTGTCCGCGGTCGACCCGGCGATCCACCAGTACCACCTCTATCGGGACATCCGGACCTACGGCAAGTACGAGCTGCTCTACGAGCAGTCGCGCAAGCGGGGCTCGGTCTTCATGAAGTTCCCCGACGAAACGCCGCCCACGGTTGAGCGCGCCGGTGACGGCCGACTCCTGGTCACCACGCGCGACACCCTGTCGGGCGGCGTCGATGTAACGATCCCGTCGGACCTGGTTGTGCTGGTGACCG
>JAJZSX010000071.1 GCA_021849435.1 Actinomycetes bacterium
GTGGAGGGCCTGGAGTTTGCGGCGCAATCGCTGCATGCGGCGAGCGAAGCGAGCCATTGAAATGATCAATATCAATGCCGGAGGTGGGTGGACTCGGCGACGGGACGCCACGATGGCGAAGCAGGGTCTTGGTGCGGTGACACGGCGATGTGCCGCTGCGTCGGGAAGCGATAGGGGGGTGGCGAAAGTCTCGTCATCGCGGTTGAAGTAGCAGGAGTGGAGTGACATGAAGAGAAAGTTTCTAATGCTGATGAGCGCGGCGGCGCTGGCGACCGCGGGACTGGTGCCCGCGATTGGCGCAAGCGCGTCGAAGGGCGCGATTCCGTCGAAGGTGACCATTGCTTTCCTCGGCGGTGCCCCAACCGATACGTTCTGGACCAGTGTTCGAACCGGGGTAAACGAGGCCGCGGCGTCGATCAAAGCTCTTGGTGGATCGGTCCAGTGGTACGGGTTCCAGAACTACAACAATTTCTGCCCCGACGCAGGTACCTTGACCAAGACGATCGCAGCGTCTGACCCGACTGTCGCGGTTATTCCGAACTGGTGCCCGACGACCCAGACTCAGTACATCAAGTCGATGGAGGCGAAGGGCACAATCGTGGTGGAAGATAACAATGGCGCCACGTGGCGGGCGGACGGCGCCATCACCTACGTGGGCGAGAGCAATTACGCCGTTGGATTGAAGGCGGGCGCCACGTTCATCAAAGACGGCTACAAGCACGAAGTCTGCGTTAATACCTTGCCCGGAACGATCACGGCTGAGCAGGTGTGTGCGGGACAGAAGAAGACTGCCCTGGCGGGTGGCGGCACCTATAAGGAACTCGACCTACCTTCCTCGGCTCACGACAACCCGTCGGCGGTGGAAGCTGCGGTGAAGGGTTTCCTTCTCTCGAATCCATCCTTCAACGCCATCATGACGATCGGCCCGGCTGACGCCGATGCAGCCGCCGCGGGTATCGCGTCGGCCGGTAAGACGAAGACCGTTGGTCTTGGTAGTTGGGACCTCTCCACGAACATCCTGAACCGACTGATCAATGGCAAGCAGTTGTTCACGATCGATCAAGAGCCATACCTGCAGGGGTACTACGGGGTCATGGTCGGCTTCCAGTACGCGAAGTACGGCATCATCCCCTCGGCACCGATCGCCACCGGTCCGAACGTGATCAACAAGGCCAATGCTGCTCAGGCCAAGGCGGGCGCCGCCATCGCCGTACGGTAGTCATCGGTTGGTGAGATAGGGGCGATAACCCTCACTCCACCTTTCCGCTCTGGTGCCAGTGCCCCGTCCACGTCGGTGGATTGGGCACTGGCCAACCAGAAAAGTAGGTTGAGTCGCGCGGCGCAACAATCTCAGCCGATTCATTGTGAAGTATGCGGTGTAGTTCATACCTAGAGGGGGAATGATGGCGACGACGATCGCACCACCAACACTAGAAACATCCCGGTGGAAGCGTGGAATATCCAACTTGGCGTATCGGCCAGAATTCTCAGCCTTGGTCGGCTTTGCGGCGATCTATCTGTTCTTTCTGGTGACGACCCAGCCGGTCTTCCACAGTCTCGCCGGCACCTCGACGTGGGTCGATCCCGCGGCGGAACTTGGCATCGTCTCGATTCCGGTCGGATTCTTGATGATTGCCGGAGAGTTCGACCTGTCGGTGGGCTCCGTTCTCGCGTTCAGTTCCATGTTCATGGCTGGTTGGGTGGGCTATTTCCACTACAACATCTGGCTCGGACTCGTTATTGCCTTTGTTCTTTCAGCGGTAGTCGGTTTGGTCAACGGCATCTTGGTCACGCGTACGAGGTTGCCGTCATTCATCGTGACCCTTGGTACACAGTTGTTGCTGACGGGAATCACGTTGGGTGGCTCGACCCTCATCACGGGTAGCTCGTCCATCGATATGACCGCGACGGCGCCCGTGCGGGCAATCTTCTCCTCTAACTGGAATCAGTTCAACGTGTCCATCGTGTGGTTGATCGCTATCGCGATCCTCGGTCATCACATTTTGACCAATACGCGAATGGGCAACTGGATCACCGCGATTGGTGGTGACATTGAGTCGGCGAATCGAGCTGGCGTGCAAACGTCAAGGGTCCGTATTGGCCTGTTCATTTCGACGAGTATGGCGGCCGCGCTCGTGGGAATCATCCAGGCCGTTGAGTACAACGGCTCGTCGGCGTCGAACGGCCAGGTGTTCGTCTTCAACGCGATCATCGCGGCCGTCATCGGCGGCGTTCTCCTCACCGGTGGTTTTGGGACCATTATCGGGGTGGTCCTCGGTGCCGCGACCTACCAATTGGTAAGTCAAGGGATCTACTTCACTGGCTGGGACACTGACTGGTCGAATGCTCTCATCGGCGGGCTGCTGCTCGTCGCGGTGTTATCCAATAACTGGTTCCGTAAGGCCGCGATTTCGCGCGGCGTGAAGAAGGGGTGATTGCGATGAGCAATATTCCAGTGCTTGAACTGAAGGGCGTGTCGAAGAATTTCGTCGGTGTCTCAGCTCTGAAGGACGTGTCGCTCAAGGTGAACGAGGGCGAGGTGTTGTGCCTTCTCGGGGATAACGGAGCGGGAAAGTCGACCCTGATCAAGGTTCTTTCGGGAGTGCACCAGCCGACGAGCGGACAGCTCTTCGTCAATGGCGAGCAGCATTCCTTTGCCGGGCCCCATGAAGCACTGCGCGCCGGAATCGCAACCGTCCATCAAATCGGTGGAACGGTTCCGTTGATGAGTGTCGGGCGTAACTTCTTTCTGGGCGAAGAGCCGACTAAGGGCCGTGGGATGTTCCGACACTTCGATCGGCGAACAGCCGAGACGGTCGCCTTGAACGAGCTACGAAGTCTCGGGATCACGAACGTCACCGACGGCTCGGCACTGGTTGGCGGTATGTCAGGCGGTGAGCGACAGGCACTTTCGATCGCGAGAGCGATGTACTTTGGCGCCAAGGTGCTCATCCTCGATGAACCGACCGCCGCGCTCGGCGTCAAGGAGGCGTCGAAGGTTCTGCACCTGATAGTACGAGCCCAGATGCGCGGAGTCGCAGTGGTGTTCGTGACGCACAACGTTCACCACGCTTTGGCCGTGGGTGATCACTTCGCCGTTCTGATTCGCGGGACCATGACCGACGAGTGGTCGAAGGGGGCTCGCACGAGAGAGCAAATCCTCGACCTCATGGCCGGAGGTGAGGCGATGGGCGACCTGGAAGACGAGCTCCGCGAGATTCGCAGTACTGGTTCAGCGATATTAGGGAAGGTTGGAAATTACCATGTCTATTGACTCACGACTTCGCCTCGGGTCGGCGCCGGACTCGTGGGGTGTCTGGTTCCCCGAGGACGACGCGCAAGTACCGTGGACCCGCTTCCTCGACGAGTTGGCGGCCGGCGACTACCACTGGGTCGAGCTGGGACCTCACGGCTATTTGCCGACCGACCCCGACGTCCTGCGCGCCGAGATTGAGAAGCGAAGTCTCAAGGTATCCGGTGGCGGAGTGTTCGGTGGGTTACACAATGCCGAGAAGTTCGAGGCGGATCTGGCAGAGGCCCGCAAGGTCGCAAAACTGGTCGAATCGGTGGGCGGTAAATATCTGATCTATCTGCCGGATGGCTATAGCGACCTCGACGGCAACGTCATCGCACCGACGTCGCTCACGAGTGAGCAGTGGACAATGCTGACGACTCGGATGGGCGAGATCGGCAAGATCGTCCTCGAGGAGAGTGGCATCTCCCTCGTCTTCCACCCGCACGCAGACAGCCACGTCGGCAGTGAGGAAGAGATTTACCGTCTGCTCAACGACACCGATAGCCGCTATGTCAACCTCTGCCTCGACACCGGGCACGTGACGTACTGCGGCGGCGACAACCTAGCGATCATCGAGAAGTTCGCCGAGCGCGTGCGCTACGTCCACCTCAAGCAGGTCGACCCGGTGATTCTCAAACAGGTGAAGGACGAGAGTCTCGGCTTCGCGCCGGCTGTTCGCCTCGGCGTGATGTGCGAGCCGCCCTTCGGCGTTCCCGAGATGCCCCCACTTATCGACGCACTGGCGAAACTCGACGTGGACATCTACGCGATCGTCGAACAGGATATGTACCCTTGTGCGCCGGACACACCGTTTCCGATTGCCAAGCGTACCCGTGAGTACTTCAACTCCTGTGGGGTCTACTGATGGTAACGGAGCTGCTTCGAGTCGGGATCATCGGAACCGGCAACATCGGTGCCGACCACGTGGATCGTGTCGCCCACCAGATCTCGGGTGCTCGCGTCACCGCGTTATTCGACGTGGCGACTGATCGGGTAGGTGAGCTCGCGCACCAGATTGGCGCGATCTCGATGCCAACCGCGTCCCAGGTCATTAACAGTCCCGACGTCGACGCCGTCATCATCGCCTCGCCGGGCGAGTTCCACGCCTCGTTGACCCTCGAGTGCATTGCCGCCGGTAAACCGGTGCTCTGTGAGAAGCCGTTGGCGCCAACGGTCGAGGAGTGCGAGGCGGTCATCGCCGCGGAGCAGGCGAGCGGACGTCGACTGGTGCAAGTCGGCTTCATGCGACGTAACGACGTGGGGTACCGCCATATGAAGGACAACCTGACCTCGGGCGCCATCGGCGAGGCCCTGATCCTGCATTGCGAACATCGAAACCCGGACGTGCCCGACTCCTTTACCAGTGAGATGTCGATGACCGACTCGGTAATCCACGAGATCGACACCGCCCGCTGGCTCCTTAACGAGGAGATCGTTCGTGTTCGCGTGATAGCGGGCAAGCAAACGCCGTATGCAGCGTCGCACTTGAACGACCCCCAGCTCGTCATCATGGAGAGCCAGTCGGGCGTGATCGTCAGCGTCGAGGTGTTCGTGAACGCCAAGTACGGCTACGACGTCCGGTGTGAGGTAGTCGGGTCGGGTGGCGTCACCTCGCTCGGCGCCCAGGACCTCGGACAATTCGTGAGCGACACTCGGCGAACCGTGACGATGCCCGCCAACTGGCGGATTCGTTTCGGCGACGCCTACCGCGCGGAGATTCAGGATTGGGTCAACGGTATCGCTGCAGGTGAGCCGCGAGGGGCGAACTCGTTCGACGGTCTGTGCGCCACGCACGTAGCCCAGGCGGCCGTGCGAGCCGTGAAGTCCGGCGCCACTGTCGAAGTTCCGGTCCTTGAGCGGCCCGCCTTCTATCAGTAGTCGCCGGCGACTCCTAACCCGATTCGCAAGACGACGGACATTGGACTCGCCGATCGACTTAGGTCACGTCGATCGATACAGCCAAGAACCCTTGGCCGAGGCGCACCGGCCGGTCAGATCGCGTTGCGTCAGTCTGGGTCCCTCCCCCCATGGAACCCAGACTGACGTAACGATTTCCGATCCCCAGGGTGCTGGGTGGCGAAATGGTTGTCGTCAGCCCGATCATGAATGAATTCTCTCGAGAGGAGCAGCGTGTCAACTGATCATGTGCGTGTTATCGGCGTCGGCGTTATCAGCCTCGGTTGGATGGGGAACTTGCACGCACGGTCTTACCGTGCGGCGCTCGATCACTTCCCCGACGAATCGATTCGGGTCCGCATGGTGGTTGCCGCCGATGCGTCACTCCACGCCGCCATTCGTGCGCAAGGCGTCCACGGATTCGAGAAGGTGACGACCGACTACCGCGAGGTTTTGACCGACCCCGACGTCGACGTAGTCTCGATCTGCGCTCCCAATTACTTACACCGTGAGGTGGCGCTCGCCGCTGCGGCGGCGGGCAAGCCATTCTGGATTGAAAAGCCCATGGGTGTTTCGCTGGCCCAGAGCGAGGAGATTGCTCGAGCCGCCGCACGCGCGCACGTAGTAACCGGGGTCGGCTTCAACTATCGCAACGCGCCAGCGCTCGTCCACGCGAGAGACCTCATCGCCACCGGCTCACTGGGACGGCTCACTAACGTGACCGTGCGACTGCTCGCTGACTACTCGTCGGATCCGGCGGGTGCCTTCACGTGGCGCTTCGAGAAGGCGCGCGCAGGATCGGGAGTTCTCGGTGACCTCCTCTCACACGGCTTTGACCTCGGGCACTACCTCGTCGGGCGGATCGGCGAGGTCTGCGCGCAGACCAGCACCTTCATCACCGAGCGACCCCGGCCCGCCCAGGACGCGGTCAGCCACTTCAGTTCGGGGACGGGGCCGCTCGCGACTGTCGAGAACGAGGACCACGCGGCCGTCCTCGCCCGGTTCGATAACGGTGTGGTCGGAATCTTCGAGGCGAGCCGGACGGCTGTCGGACCCCGGGCCGAGTACACCGTCGAAATCTATGGGACAGCTGGCTCGATTAGGTGGGACTTCCAGCGTCTTAATGAACTTCAGGTGTGCATCGGAAGAGAAGGCGGACCTTACGGCTACACCACTGTCTACGCCGAACCAGGTGACGGTGACTTCGGTCACTTCCAACCAGGCGGCGGCGTGGCCATGGGATTTGACGACCTGAAGACAATCGAGGCCCACTTGTTCTTGGCGTCGGTCCTACGCGGCGAGCAGCTCGCTCCCTCGGTTGCTGACGGCTGGGCCGCCGCAGCGGTCGTCGACGCCTCGGAGCGGTCGGCTGTTAGCCGCGCCTGGGTCGACGTGGTGGAAGTCGAAGGGGTCACCACCTACCAGCGACCGACGCGAGGAGCGCGATGAGCGACATGACCCGCCGACTTCGTGCGGGGATGGTCGGCGGGGGAGTTGGCGCCAACATCGGCGTAGTGCATCGTTACGCGCTTCGCCTCGATGACCGCTACGAACTCGTCGCCGGCGTCTTCGGCCGCGACGTCGAGGCGGCGACGGCTTTCGCGCGTGGCCTTGGGCTCGATGACGACCGTATCTACACCGACTACGAGCACATGGTCGCAGCGGAGTGTGAGCGGGGCGACGGCGTCGAGGTCGTCGTCATCGCGACACCCAACGACAGTCACTTCGTCATTGCCAAGGCCTTCCTCGAACGCGGTATCGCTGTACTGTGCGAGAAGCCTCTCACGACTGACAGCGCTTCATCGGCCGAATTGGTTCGCGTCGCCGACGCGAACGGCGCGATCCTCGCCGTGGCGCACGTCTACTCCGCGTACGCCATGGTGCGACAAGCGGCGAGGATGGTCCGAGACGGCGAGATTGGCCCGGTTCGGTTCATCGACGTCGAGCACGCGTCGGGTTGGGCGTCGACGCTATTGGAGGCGACTGGTCACAAACAGGCTGCCTGGCGAACCGACCCTGACGTTGCCGGTCGCCTCAGTGTCGTCGCGGACCTTGGTACCCACGCGTACCAACTCGCCCGATTCGTAGCCGGCTTAGAGGCGGATTCGGTGTCCGCCCAGTTTGACACGCTCGTTCCTGGGCGGCGGATCTTCGACAACGCGACTGTCCAGATGCGGTGGGTCGGTGCGATACCCGGTCGGCTGTGGGCCAGTATGGCCGCGACCGGTCATAGTCACGGCTTACGGATTCGCGTCTTCGGTGAGACGGGAAACGTGGAGTGGTCGCACCAGGATCCCGATCAGCTGATCGTTCAGGACGCTGACTGCCGGACGACGATCCTGAGCCAGGGCGTGCGCTCGCTCACCGACGATTCGAACCGACTAAGCCGGGTCGGCCTGGGGCACGCCGAAGGATTCATCGAGGCCTTCGCCAACCTCTACAGCGACCTCGCGGACGAACTGTTCGCTCGTCGCGACGGCGGGCCGAGCACCATCCGAGAACTCACTTTCCCTACTGGCGTTGACGGGCTGAAGGGTCTGCAGTTCATCGAAGCCGTTGGTGCGTCGGGCGACTCCGGTGGCGCCTGGGTTGCACTGCCTCGATCCGACAAGGAGCACTCGTGCAACGATTCGCGCTCATAGGAGCCGGATTCATCGGCTCAGTCCACGCGCAGAACCTCCACGATAGCCAGGACGTTGACTGGCGTCTTGTCTATGACTCCGATCCGACTCGCGCCGCGGTACTCGCGACTCGATACGGCGTACAGGTCGCGGGTGAGGAAGCCGCGGTGTTCGATCGTGACGAGGTCGATGCGGTTCTGGTCGCGTCCTCGACCGACACGCACTCGCGGTATCTACGCGCAGCGGCCGATGCGGGGATCGCGGTGTTTTGTGAGAAGCCGATCGACGCGAGTTACGAGGACGCCGCGGCGACCGTCGACTACGTGCTCGAACGAACGTCGCGGGTGATGGTCGACTTCAATCGTCGGTTCGACCGCGATTACGCCGAACTACGACGGATTGTCACTTGCGGTGAGATCGGGGACGTCGAGCTGGTTCAGATGTCCAGTCGAGGACCGACGATGCCGCCACTCGAGTACCTCGCGGTCTCGGGGGGACAGATGCGTGATCAGACGGTGCACTTCTTTGACTTGGCGCGTTGGCTCACGGGCCTCGATCCCGTCGACGTCTTTGTCAGGGGTTCGGCGTTGGTAGATCCTAGGATCCTCAAGTTTGGCGACGTGGACACCTCGATCGCGACGCTGTCGCTCGCCAACGGTGCTCTGGTCCAAATCGATAGCGTTCGGCGCACGGCTTACGGGTACGATGAGCGGATCGAGGTCTTCGGCTCTGGGGGCATGGCGCAGGCACGTCGTCGCCACGATGGCAACGTGTCGCGATACCACGGCCAACGGATCACCACCGACGGCATGCACGTCGGTTGGCTCGAGCGGGTGCGGCCAACCTACGCCGCAGCGCTGGCCGCCTTCGTCCGCTCACTCGCTGGTGAACAGTCCGAGACGCCTTCACTGCGCGATGCGCTGAAAGCCCAGGCGATTGCCGAGGCGGCCACCCAATCGTTGCAGCGTGGTCACCTAGAACGTATCCGGTATTGAACTGACGGTCGTGCATGACCACGCCGAGGACGACGACCAGCACGACCGTGCCGAAGAGGACGACCACCACGACTACTCGGCCGAAGTCCACCACTACCACCGCACCGGCTCCGACGAGTGTGGCGTTCAGTAGTTCGTACTCCGGATCGTTCACGGTGATCATCGTGAACAACAACTCCACGTCGGGGTCGGCGACGGTGACGTCACTGAACGGTACCGGCACCGACCTAGGCGCGAGCACGTTGAGCGCTTCGGGTCAGGTCCCTACGACCTCGACGAACGTGGGCTTCAGCTTCAGCTTCAATGGCAGCGGGAGTCTCTCGGGCTCGGGCGGCACATTGACCGTCGAGGTCGCGAGTTCGGCGGCGAACGTCCCCGACGGCGCAGGAACCGGGACGCTCAGTGGTGTGGCCAAGGTCACCGGGGGAACTGGCAAGTTCGCCGGGGCTACGGGTTCGCTGCGCTTCAGTGG
>JAJZSX010000072.1 GCA_021849435.1 Actinomycetes bacterium
GGGTATCTCGCCGTCGCCCTCCCAGAGGTCGAACCCCAGGTCCTCGGGCCGTTCCGGTGCTGGCGGCAGGGGTGGCTCGGGTCCGATTGCCCGCGCCGCCGCACCGAGGGGTGACGACGGCAACGCCTGGACCGACTGGGTGAAGCGCTGGCGGAGTCCGGCAACATGCTGCATGGCGGACTGCTCCACGAGCGGGACAAGTCGCAAGAGCACGAACGGGCTGAACGTCGCCAGCACGATCGTGACGGCCCCGGTCACGACCGCCGTCACCGATCCGCCGCGCAGCTCGCCGAAGCCCACGCTGAGGGCGATCACGATCAGGACCTTGCTCAGCGCGACAGCGATGAAGGTCTCGAACAACCGCCACCCGACGCGCCGCAGCGCGGGGATCGTCACCAGGGGCACGACCACGGGTACGAGGACGACCAGCAGCGTCAACACGACCGCCCGCACCACGAGTTCGCACCACAGGAGCCACCCGCCGACCGCGACGGCGAGGGACACCAACAAGAGGCCGAACCCCGGCGTGGACCCGGCGAGCGCCGCGACCTGGGCGCCGAGCACGGGCACGTGCCGCGCGACCGACGCCGACGCACCCGACGCCAGCTCGTCGGTCGCCGCCAGTATGTCCGTCGCGATGGGCCGAGCGATCACGACGGCGAGGACCGCAGCAGGCGCGACGCCGAGGTAGACGCGCCACAGCGAGCCGGGGTCGTTGCGCACCACCCCGTGCACCGTGGCAACGACGAGGCCGACGAGTAACAGCACCGGCGCCAGGGTGACGAGCGACGTGTACTCACCCGACGCCGCGTGCACCACGCTGGTCGGGTCCCCCGTCGAGTTCAGGACGTGGCCGGTGGTGCCGAGCACCCATGACACGCTCGCGAGCACCCACGAGGTCATCGCGTTGAAGAGGTCGCCGAGCGTGGCTTTGGCGACCGAGGTCGTCGAACAGCCCAGCGGCGAGAGGAGACAACCGATACCCATCAGTGCACCGACTGTCCGGCCTTGAAGAAGAAGTCCACCAGGTGCGGAGCCGCCCCGATCAACAACGCCGCGACGAGCGACGTCATCACCGCGCGCCGACCGGTCATCGACTGGTGCATGTTCTGGGTGTGGCTGCCGATCGCCCACAAGGCGGCACCGAGCAGCAAAGCGACGAGCGCGCCGATGAGGCTCCACGCGGCGAGACCGTCGGCGATCTGCATGAGCACGGCGCTGCCGGGCAGCGCCGTGAGTGATGGACTGAGTGAAACAGCGAGGATTCGCATCGAGGACCTTTCTGCCTGGGACTTCACAACGGTCGCTGTTCCCGCCCTCACAGCGAGTGTTTTATTTCCTCCTGTGGAAGACCCGGGTCGATGGGTGCCGTATTACACGGGGTACGTACCGTGGGCAATGAATTCGCGTTGCTTCGGCGACACGAATTCTGCGCCGTGAAGCACACGCGAAGAGCCGTTCGTCACCCGGACAAGCCTCGAACGAGGCAGGGCTCTGGGACGGAACCGGGTATTGCCAGTAATTCCTGGTCATCTGGACGGTGAGCAAGTGCCGAGCTCGTTCAGTCGGCTAAGGCGACCCGGTGTGTTCGAAATTAGGACACATGCTGTTATGGCGAGGTCTGCGAGAATGAACCTGTGATCGTTCCCGCCTCTGTGAATCCCGTCGCCCACTGGGCGCCCGCCGCCGTGTACACCCTCGGCGTCGGGGTGCTCGTCGTCGGCGCGCTGCTCGGCTACCTGATCAATCGGTATCGCGACCACCGGTCGCTCGCCCAACGCCTCAACGCGCTGGGGGCACGCCTCGGAGTCGAGCCCCACGGCGACACCGGTCGGGTCGAGGCGGCGCTCGCCTACCTCGAAGAGGTCACCGGGACCGCCACCACCGCCGTGAGCGAGTCCAGTGCCGAGTCGACTCGGCTTCGACGATCCCTCGACTCGCTGCCCCTCGGGCTCGTGCTCTGTGACGAGGGTGGCGCGGTCGTCTACCGCAACAGCCTCGCTGAATCACTCATGACCAGCCGCTACGGCGAGGCGATCGCCGCCCAGGCGGTCACCGAGTGCCTGGCCGAGGGCTGGTCGAGCGGCGTTGCCGACCGAACGATCGAGATCTACGGACCGCCTCGACGCACGCTCAGCGTGCGAGCGTCGGTTATCGACGACGGCCGACGACCACTGGGCGTGCTCGCCGTCATCGAGGACTCCAGCGAGCGCCGACGGCTCGAGGACGTGCGTCGGGACTTCATCGCCAACGTGAGCCACGAGTTGAAGACGCCGATGGGGGCGCTCGGCCTCCTCGCGGAGACGCTCCAGTTCGAACCCGACGCGTCGATCGCCCGGCGCCTCGCCGAACGCATCAACACCGAGGCCTTTCGCGTCAACCGGATTATCGAGGACCTGCTCGACCTCTCACGGATCGAAGGCGAGGGCTCGCCGGTGCGCGAGCCGGTTCCTGTCGCGTTGTTCGTCTCTGAGGCGATGGAGCGGATCCGCACGTCGGCCGAGCAGCACGGGGTAACCATCGACTTCGTCGAACCCGCCGCGTCCATCGTCATCGTCGGTGACCGGCGCCAACTGGTCTCGGCCGTGCACGCGCTGCTCGAGAACGCAGTCGTCTATTCACCGGGCGGTGGACGCGTCACGATTACCGTGGAGCGCCACGAGGAGCGCCAGAGCGACGAAGGCGCCGTCGAAGCCCGCGTCGTTCGCATCGCCATCACCGACCAGGGCGTCGGCATCCCCGCGAAGGACCTCGAACGCATCTTCGAACGGTTCTACCGCGTCGACCCTGGTCGGGCCCGCGAGACCGGCGGCACGGGACTCGGGCTGAGTATTGTGCGCCACGTCGCGCAAAACCACGGCGGGACCGTCGTGGTGGAGTCGCGCGAGGGAGAGGGGTCGACCTTCACGCTTGAGCTCCCGGTGAACCAGTGACCGCGTCACACCAGCCCGTGGTTCGGGTGCTCCTCGTCGAGGACGAGGAGTCCTTCATCGACGCGCTGAGCGTCGGACTCGCCCGCGAGGGGTTCGACGTGACCGTCGCGCGTGACGGCGCCGAAGGGGCCGCGCGCTTCGCCGCTGGCGAGTTCGACATCGTGCTCTTGGACCTCATGCTGCCCAAGATGAGCGGGCTCGACCTCTGCCGCGAGATCCGCCTGAGCAGTGACGTCCCGATCATCATCGTAAGCGCGAAGGGCGAGGAGGTCGACATGGTCCTGCTCCTCGAGATCGGGGCCGACGACTACGTGACCAAGCCGTACCGGCTGCGCGAGCTCGTCGCACGGATGCGCGCGGTCCTGCGCCGACGTGAGCACCCGGTCGACCTCGACGGCGAGGAGGCCTCGATCCAGCGCGGTCCCGTGCGACTCGACATCGACGCCCGGCGCTGCTTCATCGGAACCGACGAGGTCAAGTTGCGCAAGAAGGAGTTCGCGCTGCTGCGCCTGCTCATGGAGAACCCGGGGCGCGTGCTGACCCGCGAGGTCCTCATCGACCGGGTGTGGGGCCACGACTACGTCGGCGATACCAAGACCCTCGACGTCCACATCAAGCGACTCCGTAGCCTGATAGAGACCGAACCCAAAGCGCCCCGCTACATCACCACCGTGCGCGGCGTCGGCTATCGGTTCGAGGTCAGCCGCGACGAGGGCTGATCGTCGTCGAACCGAGGTAAGGCGCGAGCACCGACGGCAACTCGACCGACCCGTCGGACTGACGATACGTCTCGACGAGCGCGGCCCAGATCCTCGCCCACGCGAGCGCCGAGCCGTTCACCGTGTGCACCAGCGCGGTTGAGCCGTCCTCGCGGCGGTAACGGACGTTGGCGCGCCGGGCCTGATAGTCACGGAACCAACTCACCGACGAGACCTCCAGCCATCGGTCGACGCCAGGGCTGTAGACCTCGAGGTCGAACGTGCGCGCCGAGGACGTCCCGAGGTCACCGGCGCACAGGTCGAGCACCCGGTAGGTCAGACCGAGTTCGCGCAGCAGCGACTCCGCGCGCGCGAGTATGTCGGCGTGCGCGTCGGCCGCCTGGTCGGGCGCGCAGTACGCGAAGAGCTCTACCTTGTCGAACTCGTGGACCCGCAGGAGCCCCCGGGTGTCTCGACCGGCCGCCCCGGCCTCGCGTCGGAAGCACGCGGTGAGCGCGGTCATGCGAATCGGGAGCTGGGACTCGTCGATGATTTCGCCGCGCAACATCGAGGTGAGTGGCACCTCGGCCGTCGGGATCGCCCACAGCCCGTCGCGCTCGATGGCGTACATGTCATCAGCCGATTTGGGCAGGTGACCCGTCGAGACCATGGTCTCGGTCAAGGCGAAGGTCGGGGGACGGATCTCCTCGTAGTCGGGCGTGTGCCGATCGAGCGCGAAGGCGCCCAGTGCCCGCACGAGCCGCGAACCCACGCCGCGGAAGAGCGGGAACATCGATCCGGCGAGCTTTGCCCCCGACTCGAGATCCAAGATGTCCAGTTGGGCGCCGATCTCCCAGTGCGGGACCCGTTGGTGCTCTTCGAACGTCGGGAACGGTGCCCCGTCGTCCATCGCGACCCACCACTGGCGCAGCACAACGTTGTCGTGCTCGTCCACACCGTCGGGCGCATCGGGGGCCGGCAGGTTCGGCAACTGCAGCAGCAGATCCCGCAGACGACCGGCCACCAACTCGACCGACGCTGACGCTTGACGCTCTTCATCGCCGAGGTCACGGCTGACAGCCGCCAACTCCTCGGCTCGGGCCAGGTCCTTCTGACGACGCGCCTCACCGACCTGGCGCGACAGCGACTTGATGTCAGCACGCAACCGCTCGGTCTCTTGGAGCAGCCGACGGTGCTCGGTGTCCAGGGCCGCCACGTCGTCGAGGGTCGACGGCGCCACCCCCCGACGGGCCAGGGCGTCCTTGACGACGTCAGGTTCACGACGCAGTTGAGCGAGATCGATCACGTCTTGAGCCTACCGAGGCACGATCGGTCGGCCACGATGACCTCGCCGTCCCAGTAGTTTCGTTGGTTGTGAGTCACGCCGTCGAGGTCACCGGGTTGCGCGTCGCGTTCGGCGGGCTCTACGCCGTCGACGGCGTGAGCCTCACCGTCGACTACGGCGAGGTCCTGGCCCTGCTCGGCCCGAATGGCGCCGGTAAGACCACGTTGGTCGAGACGCTCCTCGGATTCCGCGAACCCGACGACGGGACGGTGCGGATCCACGGCTTGGATCCACGGCGCGCCCACGACGAGGTCGTCGTACGCACCGGAGCGCTCCTGCAGCGAGGTGGGGTCTGGTTCCCGATGACGCCCACGCAGGTCCTGGCCCTGACCGCGACCTACTACGACGCGCCACGCGACCACGAGGGCCTGCTCGACCTGCTCGATCTTCGCCGATGCGCCGCGACACCCTGGCGACGGCTCTCGGGTGGCGAACAGCAGCGCACGCTGCTCGCATTGGCCCTCATCGCCCGGCCCCGAGTCCTCGTGCTCGACGAGCCGACGACCGCCGTCGACCCTGAAGGTCGACAAGTGATCCGATCAATCATCGCCGCGGAGGCCGAACGCGGTTGTGCGATCTTGATCACGACCCACGAGTTGACCGAGGCCGAGCGCATGGCGAACCGCCTCGTGCTGATGCACCGCGGTGCCGTCGTCGCCGAGGGGACCCTCGACGAGTTGTCAGGCGAGCCCGAGCTCGTCATCGAGACGAGTGCCCCGGTCGACGCGGCGTCCCTCGCGCAACGACTCGGGTGCGTCGTCACCAACGAGTCGCCAACGCGGCTGCGCTGTCGCATCGCGTCCAGTCCCGAACGGGTGGCCCTGGTGAGCGCTCTGCTCGTCGAGCGGGGCGTCCAACTCGTCTCGCTGCGCACGCGCGCCTCGCTTGAGGAGCGCTACCTCGACCTCATCGCCGAGGAACGGAGTCTCCCGTGAGGGCGTGGTGGGCCCAGACCCGGGCCGAAGTACGCATGACGGTCCGCCGCGGCGAGACGCTGCTGCTCACGATCGCGATCCCGGTGCTCCTGCTCGTCTTCTTCTCGCTGGCCCGGGTGACCGCGAGTCCCACCGTGCACCGCGTCGACTTCATCGCTCCCGGGATCATCGCCCTCTCGGTGCTCTCGACCGCCATGGTGGCGCTCTCGATCGCGACCGGTTTCGAGCGTTCCTTTGGCGTGCTGCGCCGTCTCTACGTGACCCCCCTCGGGCGTCGTCGCCTGATCGGCGCGAAGATCGCCGGGGTGCTGGTCACCGAGGTGATCCAGGTCGCCGTCGTCGCAGTGGTCGCCGTGGGACTCGGCTGGCGCCCGCACGGTGGCGTCCACGGGGCCATGGCTGTCGTCCTCGTGATCCTGCTCGGCTCCATGGGACTCGCCGGCATCGGGCTCGGTCTCGCCGGGTGGCTTCGAGCCGAGGTGAACCTCGCCGCGAGCAACGGACTCTACCTCGTCCTACTGCTGCTCTCGGGCATCGTCGTACCGGTGACGTCGCTGCCGAGTCCCGTCGGACGAATCGCGGTGGCGCTCCCCTCGGGAGCCCTCGCGGAGGCGCTGCACCGGATCCTCGGACTCGGCCTCAACCCGACGGGCGGTGATTGGCTCTCACTCGTGCTCTGGGCGTGCGGCGCGCCACTGCTCGCCGCCCGGACCTTCCGCTTCGACTGATCCGACGCGCCCGAGAGTACGGCTAACTGTTGATCGCCGCGACGTCGCTCGCGAACTGCGCGGGAGTGATCTTGCCGATGACCACGTTGGCGACCTTCCCCTGGGCGTTCACGAAGACGGTGTCGGGGATGGCCTGCAGTTGGAACGAGGCGGCCACGGTGCTGTTCGGGTCGAACGCCACAGGGAAGGGAACAGCGTCGTGGTGCACGAAGGCGAGCGCGGCGCGGCGCTGGTCACTCGTGTCGATGCCGATCACCCGCACCGAGCCAGTCGAGTGGTCCGACAGGTAGGCGACCAGGTGTGGGAGTTCCGCACGACAGGGCGCGCAGTAGCTCGCCATGAAGACCATCACGGTGGGATGTCCCGTGGCGTACGGGGCTGTCACCGAGCTCCCCGAGAGCGTGGGCAACGTGAAGGTGCTCGCCTCGGTGCCGACCAGGGCGTTGGCCGACGAGCGACCACCGGTCAGGAGCGAGACCACGACAATCAGCGCGACCGCGACCGCCGTACCGATGCCCAACGAGACGAACATCATCGGCGAGGGGTGCCCCCGCCGCCACTTTTCAACGAGCTTTGACAAGGACATCCACCGCCATGAGTACAAAGAGGGCCGTCAGGTAGGTAATCGAGAAGTGGAACAAGCGCATGGCCTCCCCCGCGTCGGCGCGGTTGTGGACCGCGTGGCGGAAGAGGCGCATCGCGTAGAAGGTAAAGAACCCACCGAGCACCATCGACGAGACGGCGTAGATCCATCCCAAGTGGGCGACGGGTCCGATGAGCACCGTCAGCACCCACATGATGACGGTGTAGACCAGGATTTCAAGGGTCGTGCGGCGAAGCGACGCGACCACCGGCATCATCGGCACGTGGGCGGCGCTGTAGTCGTCCCGGTAGCGCACGGCCAATGCCCAGAAGTGCGGTGGTGTCCAGATGAAGACCACGAGGAACAGCAGCACCGGCGTCCACGAGAGGCTGCCCGTGACGGCGGCCCAACCCACGAGTACGGGCACCGCGCCCGCGGCGCCACCGATGACGATGTTCTGCTTGCTGCGACGTTTCAACCAGATCGTGTAGACGAACACGTAGAAGAGCATCGCCGCGACCGCGAGCCACGCCGCGAGCAGGTTCACCCAGACCGCGAGGACGGCGAAGGCGACCACCTCGAGTGCTACCGCGAAGACCGTCGCGGCGCGAGGGCTCATGACGCCGCGCACGAGGGGGCGGCGTTTGGTGCGTTCCATGATGGCGTCGATGTCGCGATCGATGACCATGTTGAACGCGTTGGCCCCGGCCGCTGCGAGCGTCCCACCGATCAGGGTGTCGACTACGAGCCAGAGCCCGGGTATGGCGTTGGCCGCGACGACCATCGTCGGAATCGTGGTCACCAGCAATAGTTCGATGATCCGCGGCTTGGTGAGTGCGAGGTAGCCCTTCAGCACGTCCGTGGTCGAAAAACCCTTCGACACCTCAATGGTCATGGGTGGCAGTCTAGAAGTGCCGCCTTACGTAGGCTGCGGGGGTGACCTCGACGCCCCGATTCCGTGTCCCGCCACCGAAGTTCCGCTGGTTCGCCTTCAGTTCGTTTCTCTCGATGATCGTGATCGTGCTCACCGGCGGCGCCGTTCGTCTGACCGGCTCGGGGCTCGGCTGTCCGGACTGGCCCACCTGTTACAGCCATCAGATCACCGGTTCGTGGTCGATACACCCCCTGATCGAATACACGAACCGGATCGTCACCATCGTCCTCGTGATCGTGACCGGCGTGACCTTCGTCGCGGCGTGGCTGCGCACCGAGCGACGACGTGACCTCATTGGTTTCTCCGGTCTCTTGGTGCTCGGTGTGGTCGCCGATGCCATCCTCGGCGCCTTCGTCGTCTACTCCAAGCTCAATCCGTGGCTGGTCTCGCTCCACATGATCCTGTCGCTCGCGATGGTCGTGGTCGGGGCCATCCTCTATCACCGCTCGAAGTACGTCTACGGTCCCGGCACGCGCGCGGACGTGCGCGACCCGCACTTCCGTCTCATCGCGCGCCTGCTCTGGATCCCGTTCGTCCTCGTCCTCTTCGCGGGCACCGCCACCACCGGCTCGGGCCCCCACGCCGGTGCGGCGCAGGGCCAACTCGTGGCTCGGCGCCTGCCGTTCGCCTTCGCCGACGCCGCCTGGGTCCACTCGGTGCTCGCCGTGCTCTTCCTCGGATTGGTGAGTGGACTCGTTTTCGCGATCTGGCGTAGCGGCGTCCCCGACGCGCTGCGCCTGGGCGTGCGTCGACTCGTGATCATCGCGCTCATCCAGGCAGTCATCGGCTTTGTCCAGTACGTGACCCACGTTCCAGTCGTCCTCGTCGAGCTGCACATCGCCGGAGCGGTCTCGCTGTGCATAGGCGTTACTCAGTTTCACCTGCGCCAGACCGCGCGCGACCGAGTGCCAGGAACTAGAACGGTGGCGTGACTAGTCTGCGTCGCGCGTCGTTGCGAAGTAACCTCACGGACACGACGCTCGTGCTGCAAGACTGGGCACCTCGGATCTAGTTGGGAGGAACGAGCAAGCATGGCTTATCTCTGGTCGTTAGCGGCCCTGATACCGCTCAATAACTACGGGCACTACATCCACTGGGGCGTGA
>JAJZSX010000073.1 GCA_021849435.1 Actinomycetes bacterium
CAGGTAGCCCGCAATCACGATGACCAGGGGCAGCGCGGGGATGACGAGGAAGATATTGGACAGCACCGACAGCAATTCGTCGCTCGTCCCCCCGAGGTAGCCGCCGGCCAGACCCACGGCGACCGAGATGATTGTGGCGATGATCGAGGAGAGGAAGGCGACGATCAACGTCGGACGGCTGCCATCCACCAGCTGGGCGAAGATGTCCTGGCCTGATTGGGTGGTACCCAACGGGTGCAGTGACGACGGCGGCGCCAGGACCGCTTGGGTCATCGCCGACGGATCGGTCGTCACCAGGAGTGGACCGAAAACCGCCATGAGCACGAAGAAGGCGATGACAATCAGACCGACGCTGATCTTCCACGAGTGGAGCCAAGTCAGGCGCGCGTAAAGCGACCGCTTGGCCCGAGTCGGGGTCTCGACGGACATCTCAGGCTCCTTGACGGGTACGAGGATCGAGTAGGACGTAGAAGATGTCTGCGACGACATTGGCCACGAGGACGGCCAACGTGATGATCAGGAAGACGCCCTGCATGAGCGGATAGTCGTTGTTGTTGACCGCGGCGTAGAGAACGTAGCCGATGCCGGGGTACGAGAACACGATCTCCACGAGAATCGCGCCGCTCACCACGAATCCGAGCGAGAGGGCGAAACTGGCCAGTGATGGCAGGATGGCGTTGCGGGCCGCGTAGACGAAGTTAACCCGGGTCTTGGACAGACCCTTCGCTTCGGCGAGCAGGATGTAGTCCTCGTCGAGTGTGACGATCATCATGTTGCGCATGCCGAGCAGCCAGCCCGCAATCGAGGTGGTCACGATCGTGAACGCCGGCAGGACCGCGTGGTCGCCCGCCGAGGCGATGAAGGCCCAGTTCCAGCCGATGGTGTTGCTCGAGGAGTAGCCGCCCGACAGTGGGAACCAGGGGAACACCACAGCGAAGAAGTAGAGGATGACGAGCGCGAACCAGAAGTAGGGGATGGCGGAGAAGAACGTGCTGATCGGCAGGGCGTTGTCGAGCCACGAACCACGCCGTGCACCGACGACGATTCCTGCCATCGTGCCGATCACAAAGCTGATGACCGTGGCCATTCCCACGAGCACCAACGTCCAAGGCAGCGCACTCATCACGACGCTCGTCACTGGGGTGGGGAAATAGGTGAAGGAGACGCCGAGGTTCCCGTGAAAGAGGTCGTTCCAGTAGACGAGGTACTGGGAGAACATGCTCTGGTGACCGACGCCGAACAGCGCACTCAATGACTTGACCGCGGCCGGCGAGATCCGACCCTTGAAGTGGCTGATGAGCAATTCAACGGGATTTCCGGGCATGAAGCGCGGGATCAGAAAGTTCAGGGTCAGCGCGGCCCAGGCCGTGATCAGGTAGAAGCCGATTCGACGAAGGAGGTATCGCATTAGGACCTCGGACGCCGCGTCGTGGGTCGTGCCAACGTGCGCCGCGTCAACGACGCAAAT
Organism: Actinomycetes bacterium; assembly: GCA_021849435.1. The sequence continues at coordinate 1,469 of JAJZSX010000073.1, forward strand.
CTTGTTGTGATCTCACGAGGCCTGACAATCATTCGGTACTCTCTGGAATCTTCTAGTTGGTGGAGGGCGATAATGACATACCATCGGAGCGAGAAGCGCTCCGACACACCGTCTAATCGTCGGTATCTCCGCGACCCCACTCCGTTGCACCGTGCACCGGAAGTGGGGTCGCGGGGTACCAAGGCGAACCTCGGGTCCGCGAGGGCTGTTCGCCTCAGCCCTTCTTCGAGGGGTAGAGGTGAAGCATGACGAACTCTTGGTTCGCGGGCTCGATTGGTCCGGGCGAACTGTAGGCGTTCGTCGGGGTCGGCCAGCCCGACACGTTGTTGGTCGTGTACGCGCCCCAGTCGATGCTATAGACGAGGGGAATCACGGGCAACTGGTTGACCATGATGCCTTCGATCCCCGAGAGCGCGGCCTGACGCTGGGCGTCGGAAGACGCATTAGCGTACGCCGTCAGGAACTTCTGGGTCGACGGATCGTTCCATCGCTGGAAGTCACCGGCCGCCGGGCTACCGATCTTTGCGCCGAGGGTGCTGTTCAACCAGGCGTTGTAGATGTAGTACGGGGTCGGGCCCGAGGTCGAGTAATAAAGGCTGAGGTCGAATTCACCGGTCGCCAGGTCTGACGTCCACGTACCCACCGACAGCCCCTGGACCGTGGTGCCGATTCCGATGGCCTTCAGGTTGTTCGAGATGATCGTCAGGTCCTGCATGTAGTCCGCGTAGCCCGAGGGGTCGATCAACGACAGCGAAAGTGGCTGACCATTGCGCCCGAGTACTTGGCCATTCGCGTTCGTCTTAACGCCCGCGCTCTTCAGGAGCGCCTTGGCTTTGGCGACGTTGAACGAGTAGTTGCTGTTGGCGTACTTGGGATCGAGCGCCGACTTGTAGTTCGGCAGGATGAGTCCGGTCGCCGTCTTGATCGGCTGCTCATAGCCCCACTCTCCGAGCTTGCCCACCGTCGTCCGGTTGATGGCCATGCTGATGGCCTGTCGCACGGGGGCGAGGTTCAACGGGTAGACGGTGAGGTTCGGGAGCAACGCGGTCACCCCGACCGGCGGGTACCAGTAGTGGTTGTTGGGACTCTTGTCGACGAACAGTTGCTGGAGATTGGGCTCGGTCAAGGACGACCAGTCGTACTGGCCCGCGTTCGTCGCCGCATTCTGGGCTGCAGCGCTTCCGACGCTCGGATAGGTGATCGTGTTCACCTTGGGAAGTCCGGGCTGCCAGTAATGCGGGTTGCGCTGCAACACCATGTACTGCGGCGTGAACGACTTCAGCGTGAACGGCCCGGTGCCAACGGGATTGGTGTCGGTGTAGGTCACCGGGTTCGCCACCTTCGACCAGATGTGCTGGGGCACGATCGGTGTCTGGTTCAAGATGTAATACACCTCGGCGAAGCTCGGCTTGCTGAACGTGAACTTCACACCGAGCGGACCGGTGGCGACCACGTTGGCGAACGTGATTCCATTGGTGTTGAGGGCCGAATACTTCTTCAACAAGTCGAAGGTGTACACCACGTCCGCGCTGGTGAACGGCTTGCCATCAGACCACTTGACGTTCGGGTGCAGCGTCAAGTTCAACGTCTTGTCACCGTTCGACAGTGCCTCGGTCGTCGCGAGCCACGGGTACGTCTTATTCGGATTGACGATGTTGTACTGCCACAGCGGCTCGTAGATCATGTCGGTGTTGGAATACGCGCTGTTGTCGGTGCTCGTCGGCAGGAACGGATTGAGGTTGTCGGCTTGAGGACCGAACCCGTTGACGCTGATCGTCAGATTCACGTTGGCGTACGGATTCGACGATGCCGATGCGACACCCGAAGTGATTGACGGCCCCACCATCAATCCGGTGGTTAGCAGCAACGCGGACGCCGAAACCAACCCCCTCCTGGTGGTACGAAGTGACTTCATTTGTGTTCTCCCCTTTTGATTGATGTTGTCAATACGAATATCGAGATCAGCGACGTGACTAGCCGCGTCGACCCCGTGTTGGTCGCAACATCACGGCGTCACCAGAGGGGTCACGTCGGTGTAGCGACCGAGAGCGTCGAAGTCGAATTCGGTGCCCAGACCGGGGGTCGATGGGATGTCAAGCAGGCCGTCGGCGTCAAGGACGTAGGGCGCGGGGACGATGCCGTCGATGTAGGCGGTGTCCGACATGTACTCGACGAGGTCGGTCGTGGCGAGGGCCGAGGCGAGGTGCAGGTCAGCGGCGAAGCCGATCGCCGTATTCCAACCATGCGGGATCAGGCGGACACCGAAGCTCTCGGCCAGCCATCCGATACGGCGTGTCTCACTCAGGCCCCCGACCTTGGTCGAGTCCGGCTGGACGATGTCGACCGCACCGCGCTGCATCCACGGCACGAAACTCTGGCGGCGGGTCACCACTTCGCAGCCCGAGATCGCGACGTCCGACTGACGCCGGAGCATTGCGTAGTCGTCAATGGCGTCGGGCGGTAGCGGCTCTTCGAACCAGTAGACCCCGTACGCACTGAGCATGCGCGACGTCTGCCACGCCCACTTGTAGCCGTGGGGCCACGCGGCGTCACTGCCACCCGCGTCGACCATCAGGAGCGCATCGTCGCCGGTGGCCTCCCGAGCGGCGGCGACGATGGCTTCGTCGTACTTGTGGCTGACCCGTCCGAACGGACCCCAGCCGATCTTGAACGCCCGGAATCCGGCGTCGCGAAGCTCGAGGATCTCCTGGCGCATAATGGTGGGCTCGTCCATCAAGAGTGACGCGTAGGGCTGTACCTTCTCGCGATAGCGCCCACCCAGCAGACGACCCACTGGCTGACCGGTGGCCTTGCCAAGGATGTCCCACAGCGCGATGTCGATGCCGCTAATGGCGTGCGTGATCGAGCCACCACGACCAAGCCAGAAGGTTGCGCGATGCAACTTCTCACTGACCCGCTCGGGTTCGAGAGCGTTCTCACCGCGCCAGTCCTTCTCGAGAACCTTGATGGCGGCGCGAGTTAGTTCGTCGCTCGTGGAGACGCTGCCGTAACCGGTGACACCCTCATCGGTGTGGACCGCGACGAGGGTGTGAAGCACGTCGTCAGGTCCGTGCTCGGCGGTGCGCCAGCCACCCTTGGGCGTCGCGCCGCGCAGACCCGCAACCTGGATCGATTCGATTCTCAACGCACCACCGACGCTCTCGCCGCATGGGCCGCCAAAGCGCCGATGGACCTCGAGCGGAGAAGAGCAGCACCAGATGCATGTTGCTTCAAGAGGTTAATATGTTGCATACTGTTCACCATGTTGAACAGAGTATCCCCGACCCCTACCTCTGTCAAGCCATCGATCCCGCGCTCGTGCACCATTCGGCGAGGGCGGGATCTTTGGAATTCTCGCACGGGTGGCGAAGGGTGGAACTTGGCGAGGTCCCTTGTGGCCGCCCCGATTCGTTCGACCCTCGCCGCTCAGAACATGGCGTCGATGACTCAAGTGATTGGACCGATATGACAGACCCCGTTCCCTCGCCACTCATCGTTGGCCTGGGTGAAGCCATGATTCGACTCTCTCCACCGCACCGGATGCCCTTGCGCGTGGCGCACCAACTCGATGTCCACGTGGCCGGCGCCGAACTAAATGTGCTGGTGGCCGCAGCGGCCCTCGGTGCGCGGAGCCGCTGGTTGACTCGGCTACCCGCGAATGAACTCGGTGCGATGATCGCCCATCGAGCCCGCGCCTACGGCCTCGACGTCGTGGCGAACGAGGAAGAGGACGGTCGCGCAGGTCTGTACTTCTTAGAGGTTGGAGTTCCGCCTCGTCCATCGTCGGTCCTCTACGATCGCCGAGAGTCGGCGCCCAGCCACCTGAGCGCGGAGGAATTCGAGTGGGAGAGAGTGCTCGAAGGAGCGTCGGCCGTCCACGTCACCGGCATCACCTGCGCGTTGGGTGAAGGGCCGATGGAGGCCACGCTCGCCCTCTTCAAGGCCGCGGAGCACGCTGGTGTGACGACCAGCTTCGACGTCAACAACAGAAACCACCTCTGGGACGGTGATCAAGCGCTCGCCTGCTACCGGCGCGTACTGCCGTTGGTCGACACGTTGTTCGTGTCACCGAGCGATCTCAACATGCTCTGCGGCCGTGCGGGCGACACGGATGTACTGGCGGCACGAGTCATCGCTGAGTACTCGATATCGACCTTGGTGATTCGAGAACGACTCGAGGTGTCGCCCGTCGAACTCGGGGCTCGGGTGCGCGTCATGGGTTCGCGTAGCGCGACGGCCGAAGCCAGTGGCTACGTCGTTGATGAGATCGGCGCAGGAGACGCCGCCGCCGGTGCATTCTTGGCCTCGATGCTCGGCGGAAACACCGATGCAGTGAGTGCGGAGCGGTGCGTTCGCGCCTACGCGCGCATGCTCACGATCCCTGGCGACCTGTGGTCTGGATCGGTTCACGACCTGGACGAGGGTTACGTGTCGACGCGAACGGTGGTGCGCTGATGACGAACGCGATCGACGACCTCGCACTGGAGCTCGAGGAGTCCCGCCTCATCGCAATCCTGCGGCTCAACGACCATTCGACCATCGTCGAAATCGCCACCACCCTCTGCGACGCCGGGGTCCGATTCCTCGAGGTCACCGTGGAGCGCCCCGAGGGAGTCGAGTCGATCAGGCGGGTCATCGATGCCGTTGGCGACCGGGCCGTCGTCGGTGCCGGCACCGTGCTCAACACCGTTGACGTGGCTCGCGTCTTCGAAGTTGGAGCACGATTCGTCGTGTCCCCTCACACCAGTGCGGCGGTGATCGGTGCCGCGCACGACCTCGGGATGCTGGCGCTCCCGGGTGCGCTCACCCCCACCGAGGTGGCGCTCATCCGGCCGACGGGCGCCCGCTTCGTCAAACTCTTCCCCGGCAGTGTGGGCGGACCGGAGTACCTGAAAGCCCTGCGGGGACCGTTCCCGAACGTGAAGTTTGTGCCGACGGGCGGTGTCTCGAGCCAGAATGCCGCACAATGGTTCACCGCAGGGGCCGTGGCGGTCGCCATGGGGTCGAACCTGGTCCCGGGATCGGGCGACCTCGACGGCCTCAAGGAACGAGCCGAACTCGCCGTGGCCTCCACTGCGGTGCGGCCCGACTGAGGTCGCCCTCTACCGCGCATCGCCGCCCACGCACGGAGCACCCTGCACACGGTGAGATGCTCGTAAGCGGTGAGCCGTCCACCGGTCACCCTCAAACATTCGAATCGACGCGAGCGCTCCTGTCGCCGGTGCCGCACCAGGAGTATCGTGATCTCTAGTGTTGTCGCGTGACGTACGGCCGGCTAGCGCCAGGCGAATCGCATGTTGAACTGGTCTCAGCCCACTGAACGTTGGAGGGGCCGTACGGGCTAACCTGAACAGCGGAAACGGGTGGGGCGGACGTTCGCGCCACGAGGCAAGGGTGGCCGAGTCGTCGTGGTCCTGTCCCTCCCATCGATGAAGAGCAGTTACATCGTAGGTCAGGCACTCGAGTCCGCGTGGTGAAGCGTGATGCCCGCGACAAGGGCACGACTTCATCATGGCGGAGTCTGTTGATTGGTGATGCGTGAAGAATGGTGGGATCCACCAGATTGGAACCAGAATGGCAACGAAGCGAGATCAGACGGTCAGTACCAACGGAGTAGCCGATGCAGGGGTTCTGGTGCCGGCCGTTCGGCGGGCGGCGCGGATTCTCGACGTCATTGTTGAGCGACACGGCGAACCGGTCGGCCTCGCCGAGCTTGGCCGCATCCTGGACATTCCGAAGTCTTCTACGCTCAACATCTGCACCGAACTCGTCGAGAACCGAATACTTCGCCGCGTTGACGGACAGTACTGTCTCGGACCGAAGTTGGCGGCGCTGGGTGCGATGTACCTGGCGGGTGTCGACGTCGTGCGAGAGTTCCACCACATTTGTAATGTCCGGAATCCTGAGATCCAAGAGACATTGAAACTGTCGATTCTGGGCGACCACGGCCAGGTCGTATTCCTCGCGCGCGACGACGCCGCCCAACCATCGCGACTCTCACTCGACACCCGCGTCCAGCAACCTGCGAATTGCACCGCTGCCGGCAAGGCGATGCTCGCGAGTTTGAGTCCCGAGGAACTGAACGAATGGATCGACAACCGTACGGAGCTACCCGGACTAACCAGCCGCAGTATCACGTCGGTGGCGAAACTTCGCAAGGAACTGGTTCGCGTTCGCAACCAGCAGTTCGCTGTGGAACGCGGCGAGTGTGTCGACGGCATCAACTGCATTGGCATCGCGGTGAGGAACACCAACGACAACGCGCTCTACGGTCTAAGTTTCGCCATGCTCGAACAATGGGCCACCGATGAGCACATCACCTTCCTCGCCCAAGAGCTGAACCGCATCGGCACCGACCTGTCGGTCCTGCTGGGCAACGGTCGCTAGAACTGACGTAATGGTGTGACACACATACTGGTTAGGTCCCCGGCAAGGGGTTGGGCCTGACTCGAATTGTGTGACTGGCTTCGTGCCTTGATGTGTGTCACACCCAGTTATAGATAGTGGTCGTCGTGACGTCGAGATCGTGGGCGGTCTTGGTGACCGACCACCCCGATCGCTCGAGTGCGATTGCTCGCCGTCGGAACTCCGCGGGATAGGACGCTGGCATGAATTGAGCCTTTCACTCGGGCCCAAATTCAACAAACGGAAAGGTAACAGGGCCCGGTGCAGGTCACCGAGTCAACAGAAGCGTGGGCGAGACTGGCGCGTGGACAGCGTGCTCTTGGAGCGGCCCCGCGAGGAACTCTTGACCAGTTACGCCGCTGCCCTCAAACGCGACCCGGGCTTTAGCCCTCGACCGGCCCGCGAACAACTCATCGCCATCAAGTGCGACCCGAAGGCCTTCCTGTACGAGTTGTGCGCCAGCGCGCCGACTTCGGACGCACCCGGTGCACTACACCGCCTGCTCTTCTGGCTGAGCGACGGCGAGTTCTGCGGCGAGCTGGTCGTGCGATGGCGACAGGGCACGAACACGCTCGACCAGCCCACGTTTGGCCACGTCGGCTACGGCGTGGTGGCCTGGAAGCGACGGCGCGGCTACGCCACCGCCGGTTTGGGCCTCCTGATCGCGCGTTTGCGTTGCAGTGGCGAATTCCCCCTGACGTATTTGGACATCACCACCTCGCGAGACAACATCGCCTCCCAGAAGGTCATCACGGCAAACGGTGGTGAACTCGTCGACTCGTGGGAGAGCTCACCCAGTCACGCCGGAGCACCGGCGCTCGGCTACCGGATCGCTCTCGTCGCGCAGTAGCGCTCGGCCAGCTAGTGATGCCACCACCACCGGACTGGCAGCGCATTGCGGCGTAGTCACGACGTGGGGCATGCTGACCACGACACGGCACTGTTGATCGCTGCCAAAGGGTTCTTATGCATAGGCAAGCGGACTTGCCAGCTACCTTTCACTCTCGACGAGGGCTCCTCACCGGTGACCACATACTTTCGTAAGACTGCCCGCGAGCCCCATCCATCGCCCCCCCACGTGCAACAAACGGGTTGACACCGCTTCACGAGATGGCGATCGCCTCGCCCTTCCCCACACGGATGTCGCGGGTAACCTCCGTGCTGCCCATGAAATTTGCACTTCCGACGACGGCCATCGCCACCGTGCTGTTGATAAGCACTCTCTCGTTGGCAGTCGCTACTGACCACGTGAGCGGGACCGTGGCGGTGCAGGTACCTGGCGCGCCACGTGACGTACGGGTGGTCGTTGACCCGGGAGGCGTTCAAGTATTCTTCAAGCCGCCAATCTCGACGAATGGCATGA
>JAJZSX010000074.1:0-1434 GCA_021849435.1 Actinomycetes bacterium
GGAGGTGTCGGCCCACCACGTCGGCGCTCTCGATGACGCCGACGAGCCCGTCGACGCCCTCGTGCAGGCGCACGCGCGCGGTGACGGTCTCGCCCAGGGGGCCTGGCACGGTGAGTGTCACGTCGTCGCCAGCGAAGGCGTCACGGAAGCCCTCGCCGCCGTCGGAAAGGGCGATCACGTCGACCTCGCGGAGCTGGCGGCGCGCGGCGCGCGCCACCGCCTCGCCGAGTTGGCCGGAGGTGGCCGTCCCGCGAAACTTGTCGAAGGCGGCGATGACGCGACCGTGGTCAGTCATCGTTGTGTGTTCCACCCGACCATTCTGTCGGCGGTCCGGGAATCAGGCGCGATAGGCGTCGCGCGTCGGCATCTCGTCGTGGTGCTCGTTGATCGGGTGGCGCACGAGGTGATTGAGAAGTTCGGAGAGCTTCGCCTCGGCGACGCACACGACGCTGTCGGCCGCTCCGTAGTAGATGTGCAGCGTCTCGCCGTCCTCGCGCAGCACCCAGCCACAAGGAAAGATCGCGTCGGGCACGTCACCGGTGCGCTCGTAGCGCTCGGTGGGTGCGAGGATCCACTCGTTGCCGCGCGCGATGACCCGGCTCGGGTCCGTGCGGTCCAACATGGCGAGACCGAGGCGGTAGATCGAACCCGACGCGGTCACGCGCACCGCGTGGTAGCAGACCAGCCATCCGGCGGCGGTCAGAAGCGGCGGCGGGCCGAGGCCGACCTTGTTGGCGTCCCACCAGCCCCCGCGTCGCGCGGGCAGGATGACGCGCGAGTCGCCCCAGTGGCGAAGGTCCGGGCTGAAGGAGAGCCAGACGTGGGCACCGAGCCCGAGCCCGGTCGGCGACGGTCGATGCAACAGCGCCCAGCGCCCGTCGAACATCACCGGAAAGATGGCGGCGTCCTTGTCGTCGGGGGTCATGAGAACGCCGTGGCGGTTCCAGGTGACGAAGTCCTTGGTGGTGGCGAGCAGGACGAGCGGTCCCGCGAGGGAGTAGCCCACGTAGACCACGTAGTAGTCGTCGTCGATGCGCGTGATGCGGGGGTCTTCGATGCCCCAGCGTTCCTCGAAGCTGTCAAGCAGCGGTTCGAGGCCGCGCTGGGGATCGATGGTCCAGTCAGTGAGGCCGTCCTTGCTGGTGGCAACCACGAGCGACGAGAGGCCCGTGCGGTGCTCGACGCGCAACAACAAGAGCGTCTCGCCGTTGTAGGTCGTCGCGCCGGGATTGAACACGGCGTTGGCCATGAAGGGCAGGTCGGCGGGCGTGATGATCGGATTCGCTTGGTGCCGGGTGAGCAACTCCTCTTGTCCACTGTGGCCCATCGCGAACTCCTCCCCCGCCTGGCTGGTCATGACCGCACGGTGGTGCGTTCAGTATCTGTCACATTGTCACCGCGCTCGATGCCGTGTCGAATCAGCGTCGTGGCGAG
>JAJZSX010000074.1:1444-2916 GCA_021849435.1 Actinomycetes bacterium
CGTCGCAGCCGGCGCCCGTGCTCGCGATGCCCAGCGCAATGCCGGCGTCGTTGGCGCCGTCGAACCATTGCGCGCAGAGCCCGACCCACTGGGCCCAGCGAGCGTTGCCAGTCAGACGATAGGCACGCTCGCAGGCGCGCGCCATCGCCCAGGCCTCGATGGGCTGCTGGTCGAAGTCGGGCTTCGCGCCCCCGGGCCCGCGCCCGCTCACCGGCGCGAAGCTGAAGTGTCCCTCGAAGGTCTCCTCGGCGACGAGCCACTCGAGCATCGCGAGTGCCCCGTCGAGGCGAGCGTCGTCGTCGAAGTGGGCGGCGAGCGCGAGCTGGGCCTCGACCAGAAGGGCGTTGGCGTAAGCGAGATGATCCTCGGGCCAGGGCCAGTCGCGCGTGGGGTCGCCGACCTCGAGCGTGTCGCGCGCGTCGGCGAGCAGCCCACGGGCGCCGGTGTGCTCGGGCTGCACCGAGACGACGTGGGCCGCGCCGATGACCGCGTGGGCCATCGAGCGCGAATACTTGCTTCGCCAGTTCACCGTGGCGTCAAAGAGCGCGCCGGCTCGCTCGCGCACGATGGCGCTCGGCGAACCTGCGGCGATACCGAGCCCCTCGAGTGCGCGAGCAGTCGCGTCGTCGCTGCGCTCTCCGCTCCAGGTTCCGTCGTGGAAGCGGCGCAGGCGGAACCCGTCGGCGCCCTCGCTCGCGTCCTCGAGAAACGACAAGGCGATGTCGCACAAGCGTGCCGGCGCCGCGTCGAGAGTTAGCGGCGCAAGAAGTCCCAGCAGTCGACCGGCGTCGTCGGTGCAGTAGCCCAGCCCGCGCAGGGGTCGGTCCCCGCGGGCGTGTTCGACGATCCCGTGGGAGTCGCAGAGCCGTTCGAGGTGTGAAAGGTTGATCGGAACCGTCATCGAGTGAGTGTCCGCCCGGAGATCTCATCGATGAGTCCGCCGAGGCGCAGCCCGATGCGCGGCCACACGAGCGACTGGCCCACCCGACGGGAGCGCTGCGCCATGGTTCTCGCGAGATCGGGTCGCGAGATCACCGCGTGCAGGGCGCGCGCGAGCGCCGGCACGTCGTCGAATTCGGTCACGATGCCGGCGCCGCCCGCGAGCAGCTCGACGGCGTGGGGGAAGCGTGTCGCCACGACGGGTCGACCCGCGGCGAGCGCTTCGACGAGCACGCCCGAGGAGATCTGGTCGTGCGACTGGTATGGCAACACGACAACCGTCGCGCTGCGCACGAGTGCGTGCAGCGCCTCCCACCCGCGATAGCCGTCGGCGAACTCGACGATGTCGGCTACGCCGAGGCGGGCCACGAGCTCAACGAGGGACGCGCGATAGGGATCCTGACCCTTGGAGCAGAGGTTGGGATGCGTGCGCCCGGCGATCACGTAGCGCATGGTCGGCAGCAACTCGCGCACGATCGCGACTGCCTCGATGGCGTGCTCGAGGCCCTTGCCCGGCCCGAGCAGACCCCAGG
>JAJZSX010000074.1:2926-5522 GCA_021849435.1 Actinomycetes bacterium
TGTAGCCGGCGTTGAGGCGCTCGAGAGCCGACCGGCTGGGAACGATTGCCAGGTCGGTCGCATCCAGCAGGCTCTGGAGGACGAACCTCTGGTGCGCGCTGGGGTTGCGCAGGATCGTGTGCAACGTTGCAATCGAGGGCACGCGCAGACCTGCCACAAGGTCGAGCACCTCCTCGCCGTCAGGGCCGCCGTAGATGCCGGACTCGTGTTCGATGACCACGACGTCGCACGTGTTGAGATAGTCAACGGTGTCCTCTAGCGAGGTGGGGTCGTTGCGCACCCAGTGGCGTGCGACGTCCTCGGGCCACTCGAAGGGCTCGTCGTCGATGACGCGCACGACGCGCACCTCCCAGTCGGGATTGGCCTCGATAAGGGCGTGGCGTACGTTCGCCGTGAAGGTCGCGATACCGCATTCGGTGGGCGGATACGTGCCGATGAGGGCGACGCGCCGTGGAGTGCTGAGCAGCCGAGCGGGTTCGCCGAACGCCGGCATCGTCCAGTCGGAGACGCCCTGCGGAACTACGTCACTTCCATGGTTTGAAAAAACCATGCCATGCCTCCAATGAACCCATCTTGCCAGGGGTTCGAAGAAGTCGTGTCGGGGCTGGTCAGGGCGGTCGGAAAATGCGTCCCCGCGAACTAGCGCACGAGGTTGAAGAGCGGACTGACTAGTGAGGCGACGATCAGGATGAGCACGATCCAGATGACGAACTTGCCGCCGCGGCGCTTCCCGAGGTGCGAGGCCAGCACCCACTCCTGCTGGGCCATGCCACTCGGGCTCAAGGGATCGGCCTCGAACCCGGAACCTGCCGCGGGCCACATGATGGGCGGCTCGTCGGGGTTGAAACCGGGGCGCGCCGCGCCCGCCAGTGGGGGCGAGCGCCGCCTTCGCGCGTCGCGCGAACGGGGTCTGCGCGCCATCAACCTCGAGCCTACGAGTCAAGCTGGGCGAGTGGGGAACCTTCTACGTTGGGCCGGTGAGCCCGACGAGCACCCACCCCACCCTGCGTCGCGCCTGGCACACGCTGTGTCGCTCCGGGAAGGTCATCGCGACAGCGACCTTCAGCCGGCTCGGCAGGTGCCGGGTCACCTACCGTGCGAGCGCCGGTGCGCCCCTCGTGTTCCTCGATCGCTGTCCGCACCGCTTCGCCCCGCTGTCGATGGGCCAGTGCGGGGGACACCCTGCGCTGCGTCTACCTCGGGTGGGTCGTTGACGAGGACGGACGTTGCGTCGAGATCCCGGCGCTCGGCGACGGGGCGACGCTGCCGTCAAGAGCGCGGCTGAGCACTCCGGCGGGCATCTACGGGTCGCGCTCGATGCCCTTCGTCGCCTCCGATGGGCCGTTGACCCCTGGGCCGCGCATCACGGCGGCCGAGGACGCATCGTTCCTGAGTGGTGATCTCGAGGTGATCGCGACGCGCTCAATCGCGGCAGTGCCCGCCGACAACTCCCTTGGCATGGCGCACTTTCCTTCATCCACGCGAGCACTTTCGGAGCCGATGAGGCGTGCGAGGTGCCCCACTCCTCGGTGACGCGAGACGGATACAACTTCGACGCCACCTACGAGCGCGACGTCGCCCACCGCGAGGACCCGGCGTCGCGGTGGGCATCCGTCCTCTCGTCCGGCGCCGACGTCTCACGTATCTCTACGTGGCGCCCTTTCACCTCGTGCTCGCCATTGGCGTCCTCGACGCCGGCGGGACCAACGTGATGGGCTTCTGCCTGACACCGATCGACGACGAGAGAGTGCGGATCTACGCGAGCCTCTGGCGTAACGATCTCGAGGGATCCGTCGAGCCTTGGCGTGAGGCCATCGACTTCGAGGCCGCCGTGATCGAGGAGGATCTCGCCCTGCAGTCGCGCATGGAGGTGCTCTCGATGTCTCTCGACATCACGACCGGGGTGCACACTGGCGCGGACAAGACGACAGTCGAACTACTTCACGTTTTCGCCGATCTGGTGGCCGCCGCGAGTCGAGGGTCGTCGATTCGCGCTCACTGCGGGCCAGTCCTACTGTGGGCGTGACGGCGCTCGAGAGCGAAAAATTGGTCGTCGGGCCGTCAGAACGGAGGCTGGGTGATGGAATTCGTTCGCTGGTTTGAGGACATTCATCTGACTGACGCTCCGCTCGTCGGCGGCAAGGGAGCGAACCTCGGCGAGCTGACACAGGCGCAACTACCCGTTCCTCCGGGGTTCGTCATTACCTCCGACGCCTACCACTACGCGGTCTCGAGTGCCGGCGTCGAGGCCGCGCTCGCCGCGGCTATTGCCAACGTGAAGCCCGAGAGCACCGCCGACCTCGCCCGGGCCGCGAACGAAGCCCAGGAGAACCTGCGCCGCCTGGCGTTGCCCGACGGCCTGGCCCGAGCCATCCTGGACGCGTATCACCTGCTGGGCGATCGCGTGCGGGTGGCGGTGCGCTCCTCGGGCACCGGCGAAGACGCCGCCGACACGTCCTTTGCGGGCATGAACGTGACGTTCACCAACGTCGCGGGCGACGATGCACTTCTCGCTGCTGTGCGCAACTGCTGGGCGTCGCTCTACGGCGCGCGCGTGATCTCGTATCGGATCACGCGCGGGCTGTCCGACGTGCCC
>JAJZSX010000074.1:5532-9236 GCA_021849435.1 Actinomycetes bacterium
ATGGGCGTCGTCGTCCAGGAGATGGTGCCCTCTGAGAGGTCGGGCGTGATGTTCACCGCCGATCCCTCCACGGGCGACACCTCGCGCGTTGTCATCGAGGCCGCCTTCGGTCAGGGCGAGGTCGTCGTCAGCGGCGAGGTCGAGCCCGATACCTACGTGCTGACCAAGGACGGCCCGACCCTCGTGCACGTGCGCGTGGGCTCGAAGGACTTCAAGATCGTGCGCGGTCCCGATGGCGAGGACCTGCACGTCGACCTCGCACCGCGTGAGGCGAGCCGACGCGTCCTCAGCGACGAGGAGGCCGTGGACATCGCGCGCCTGGGACTCGCCACGGAGGCTCACTATGCGAGCCCCCAGGACACTGAGTGGGCGATCGCCGGCGGCGCCACGTACCTGGTGCAGTCGCGTCCGATCACCACCCTGGGCGCGCCCGTCGCCGCACTACCCGCTGAAACGGTCCGGGTGCTGCTCCAGGGCCTCGCCGCCTCGAGCGGCCGCGCCTCGGGCGCGGTGCGGATTCTCGCCTCGGCTGACGAAGGCGACCAGCTGATCGACGGTGAGGTGCTGGTCGCGCACATGACGAGCCCCGACTGGGTGCCGATCATGCGTCGAGCGAGCGCGCTCGTCACCGACGGCGGGGGAATGACGTGTCACGCAGCGATCGTCTCACGCGAGCTCGGCGTGCCGTGCGTCGTGGGGGCTCGCACCGCCACCACCACGCTGCGAAACGGTGAGATCGTCACGGTCGACGGTGCCCAGGGCGTCGTGTTCGAGGGCGACCAGGTCCAGGTCGCGACGACGAAGTCGGTGAAGGTCGCCGCCGCGCGCGAGGCTCTACCCGCGCCGCTGCCGATCGCGACGCGTCTGTACGTGAACCTGGCATTCGCCGAGCACGCCGAGGAGACGGCCGCCCTGGGGGTTGACGGCGTGGGACTGCTGCGCGCCGAGTTCATGGTCACCGACGCGCTGTCCGGGGTGCACCCCAAGCTGCTGATCGAGCGCGGCGAGTCGAAGTCCTTCGTCGACGCGATGGCGGCTTCGCTGGTGAAGATCACCTCGGCCTTTGAGAATCGACCGGTCGTCTATCGCAGCATCGACTTCCGCTCCAACGAGTTCGCCAAGCTCGAGGGCGGAGACCGCTTCGAGCCGGTCGAGGAGAACCCGATGATTGGCTATCGGGGCTGCTTTCGCTACGTGCGCGACCCCGAGGTCTTCAACCTCGAGCTCGAGGTCCTCGCCAAGGTCTACGAGCGCACGCCCAACCTCACCTTGATGATCCCCTTCGTGCGCACCCCTTGGGAGCTCGAGGCTTGCCTCGAGTTGGTGGCCGCGAGCCCCCTGGGCGAAAGCGTGCCGATCTGGGTGATGGCCGAGGTGCCCTCGGTGGCCTATCGCGTTCCCGAGTACGCGGCGATGGGCATCAACGGGGTCTCCATCGGCAGCAACGATCTGACTCAGCTGATCCTCGGGGTGGACCGCGACAGTCAGATCTGTGACGAGCTCTTCGACGAGTCCGACGCCGCAGTCCTCGACGCGATCGGGCGGATCATCACCGCGTCGCGCGCGGCGGGGATCTCCGCGTCACTGTGCGGTCAGGCTCCGTCGAACCACCCGGAGTTCGCCGAACATCTGGTTCGACTGGGTATCAACTCGATCTCGGTCAATCCCGACGCCGTCGAGCGAGCGCGCGCGTCGATCGCGCGCGCCGAGTGGCGGCTGTTGCTTGAGTCGGCTGACCCCGCTCATCGCGGTCTGGCGTCGCGCTAGGACGGGTTCGCCTCGACTCGCACTGAGTACCGTTCAGATATCCATCCTCGTCAGAGCACCTTTGAGTGGCGGCCCCTTCGTAGACTTGAAGAAACGCACGTTGCGCTGTCAGAGGTGGAGGGACCCTTGCGAGTTGCTACACAGGTGCTCGACCCCGCGGTCTCGTTCAATCCGCTCGATCCGTCCTTCATGCGCGATCCAGGTCCGGTGCTCGACTTCGCGCGGCGCGAACGGCCGGTCTTCTTCAGTCCCGTTGTCAACGCGTGGGTCGTCACGCGCTTCGACGACGTCGACGCGATTCTGCGTCAGCCCGAGCGCTTCACGTCCCACGAGATTCTCTCGATCAGCGACCTCCTCAGTCCTCCGGTGCGCGAACTCGTGTCCGGCCGTGTTCCGATGGAGGGCACGCTGATCGGCCTCGACGGGTCGATGCACACTCGGCTGCGCAGGGTCCTGAGCCATGCGTTCACGCTCCAGCGGGTCCGTGAACTCGAGCGCGACGTCGCAGATCTCACCGATTCGTTGATTGCCGACTTTCGCCGCATCGGCAACGCGAACCTCGTGACGGACCTCTGCTACTCGCTGCCGCTGTGGACGATCACTCGCCTCATCGGCATCCCCGACGAAGAGATTGGTGTATTTCGCCAGGGCGTGGAGGACTGGGCCGAGCTCACAACCGCATACCTATTCGGCGCACCGTTGGAGCGCCAGATCGCACTGGCCGAGAGGATCATTGCGCTGCACGAGCGCGTCACTGAGCTCTTCGACGAGCGCCGCCGCAATCCGCGAAACGACCTGCTCTCGGCCATCGTGGCGCGCGAGGTGCCGGACGAGCTGACGGCTCAGGAGATGCTGAGTCTGGTCCCGGGACTCTTCCTCGCGGGGCACGAGACGACGGCGCAGACGCTCGCGATGGGAGTGCATCACTTGCTCGAGGACCGGCGTCTGTGGTGGAAGCTCGTCGACGACCCCGCGCAAGTCGAGCCCACCGTTGAGGAGTTGTTGCGTCGCGACGGTCCGGTCTTTGGCATGTGGCGCAACGTCGCCGAGGACTGCGAGATCGCCGGCACCGCGGTGCCTGCCGGGAGTCGACTCTACCTGTCGTTCTGGTCGGCGAACCTTGACGAGACGCGCTTCGAGTCGCCGTTGACCATTGACACAGCACGCGCGAGCCGACTCCACTTGGCATTCGGACGTGGCGTTCACTACTGCATCGGCGCGCCACTCGCACGCATGGAGTTGCGCGTCGCCCTCTCCACATTGGTGCGCGACTTTCCCGATCTGCGCCTGGCGCGCAACTTTGCGCCAACCTACAATCCGCACTTCTTCTTGCGCGGGCTCTCGCGCCTCGACGTGGAGTCGATCACCGTCTTCGCTCGCTAGTGTCGCCGCTCGATACGATGCAGTCGTCGCGAGTGGGGAGCGCATGAGAGCCTTCCAGGACTACTATCCCGAGCACCTCGCCCACTGCTACGGCTGTGGGCGTCTCAACGAACACGGCTACCGTGTCGCCACCGTCTGGGACGGCGAGGAGAGCCTGACGCGCTTCACCCCTCGCGAGTATCACACCGCAGTGCCCGGCTACGTCTACGGTGGCCTGCTCGCCTCGTTGATTGACTGCCACTCCACGGGCACCGCCGCCGCCGCCATGTATCGCATCGAGGCTCGAGAGATGGACACGCTGCCGGCGTATCGTTTCGTCACGGCGTCGCTGCATGTCAATTTCGCCAAGCCGACCCCGCTCGGGCCCGAGATCCAGATCCGCGGCCGCGTGGCCGAGATCGCCGGGCGCAAGGTGCGAATCGTCTCGGACTTGATTGTCGATTCCGTGGTGACGGTCACCGGCGACGTGCTCTGTGTGCAGATGCCCGAGGCCTTCGCGGCGCACACCCCACGTTGAAATCATTTCGTCCGCGAAGAGTCGTTGGTCACGGTGC
>JAJZSX010000075.1:0-2493 GCA_021849435.1 Actinomycetes bacterium
TTCCCTGGGCGTTAGGTGAGAATTCCCTGTGAATTGGCCGAGACGCCCGTGATCAGGGCACCGACGAAGTCGACCGGTCGTGCGTGTGTGACAGAGTGACATCGTGCCAGACGATGTGTCCCGCGAGGAGCTTGAGCGCCAGATCGCGACGTTACGCGCGGAGGTCGCGCGACTCAAAGAGGAGATCCGCGTGCTTCGCCGCTCCCAGCACGAGGTGCCGCCCCACTACCTCTAGTGGGGCGTGACGGTTCGCCTCACCGCCGCGGCAGCGCTCAGCGGCGGCGCTCGCCTCGCACCGCTCGGCGGATCGACAGCACGAGGGCCGACGTCGCGAGCACGGGCAGGGCGAGCGCGGCGGCGCCGTTCCAGTGCCAGAGGTGACTCAGCACCGCGACCACACCGATCGTGACGAGCGCCGCGACGAACAGCTCGGGCGTGTCGCCGATCAAGAAGTCCCACCAGAACTGGCCGAAGCCCTTCACCAGTCGCCACACCAGTGGTGGCCGTCGGTCCCCCGTCACGCCACCACCTCCCGGGTTCGCCGTTCGTGGCGCAGGTACGCGACGAGGGTCCACGTCACCACCAGGTAGAGCGCCACGAACCCGACGAGCATCACGTCGTTGCCGGGCCAGCGCACCCGCAGTCCCTCACCCGTCCAGAAGGTCCCGTAACTGACGAGCAGCACCCCGACACCCATCTTCATGGCGTTCTCGGGGACGTTGGACAGCTGCTTGGCGACGACGACACCCACGATCCCGACCAGCACGACCGCGATCGCGGCCACCGTCGAGGCGAGGCCGAGCCGGTGCGCCGAGGTCCCGAGGGTGAGCACGGTGATCACGACCTCCAACCCCTCGAGGAACACACCCTTGAACGCCATGACGAAGGCGATGCGGTCGCGTTGGGCCGCCCCGGCCGATTCCAATTCGGCGACCTTGGCTCGGTAGATCGCGTCCTCGTCGTGCATGGCCTTCAGCCCGCTCGATCGCAAGATCGCCTTGCGCAGCCACTGCATCCCAAAGATCAGCAGCACCCCGCCGACCACGAGGCGAAGCACGCTGAGCGGGACTCGCACGAGCGCCGGGCCGAACAGGGCCACGAGCGCCGCGAGGACGATGAGGGCCACCGCGGTCCCCTCGAAGGCCGAGCGCCATCCGCGGGTGTGGCCGACCGCGAGCACGATGGTGAGCGCCTCGACCATCTCCACGGCGCACGCGAGGAAGACCGCGCCGACGAGCACGACCACGCCCGTCGATCCCGTCACCACTGCGATCATGAACTCACCTTTCCCGGATTCATCACAAAACACGACGACGCGTCGAAGCAGACCTTGACGGCGTGGTCCCGGCCGAACCGGTTCGATGAGAAGACCTTACTAAGGAAGGCCTGCGGTGCGACTTGCACCACGTGGTCGTAACCCCGCCCGTTGAAGGCGGCGTCGACGACGACGCCGGGCACCCCGCGAGGATCGCACGCGTCGAGCAGCTCGACGCCCGCGGCCCGCACGAGGAGGCTCACCGCCTCGTCGGGGTCAACCCGTTGGGTCGCGGTAGCGGAGATTTGCTGGTCCGGCGCGAAGGGCAGGGTCGCGTCGTAGCAGTTGACTCCGGTGGCTGTCAGCGACGAGACGGGGAACTCACCGGCGAGTCCCGTGAACCGGGCGACGAAGGCGTTGATTGGACGTTGGTAGATCGCCTCGGGCGTATCGAGCTGGACGAGCCGACCGTGGTTGAGCACCCCCACCCGGTCGGCGAGGGCGAAGGCCTCGGACTGGTCGTGGGTGATGTAGACGGCTGTCACCCCCGCCGCCCGGGTCAACGTAGCGATCTCGACGCGCAGTTGCTCGCGCCGGTCGGCGTCGAGGTTGGAGAGCGGCTCGTCAAAGAGGACTAGACCGACCTCCGCCGACAACGCCCGAGCCAGGGCGACGCGCTGCTGCTCGCCGCCGGAAAGCTCGTTGGGGTAGCGCTCGGCTAGGTGGGCGATCCCCACCCGCTCGAGCAGGTCGCTCACCCGCGCCGCGCGCTCGACTCTGGTGCGCCGCGAAGTAGCGAGTGGGAAGGCGACGTTCTTCGCGACCGTGAGGTGGGGCCAGAGGGCGTAGTCCTGGAAAACCATCGCGAGTCCCCGCTTCTCGGGGGCGACGAACCCACGTGGACCCGCCACGACGCGGTCGTCGATGGTGATCACCCCGGCGCTCGGCCGTTCGATCCCGGCCAGACAGCGCAACAGCGTCGTCTTGCCCGACCCCGATGGACCGAGCAGCACGAGGAAGGTCCCCGGTGCCACGTCCAGAGTTACGCCATCGAGGGCGACCTTGTCACCGAATTGGCGGGTGACGCCCTCGAGTGAGACTCCGACGGCGCGGGGCTGGGTCACCGTCATGAATTCACCCCGCTCCACCCGATCCGACGCCAACCCCGGGGGGTGACCAGGCGGTAGAGCCCGAGCGCGACCACAATCACGACGAGCATCTCAAGAGAATTCAGAACC
>JAJZSX010000075.1:2503-9121 GCA_021849435.1 Actinomycetes bacterium
GACAAGTAAGGACAGTCATAGCCGTGCCGGTACCGAGCTGGAAGTTGGCGAGGTACGACTGGATGGTCACCGACGCCGGCTCCGCGCTCGGCGGATACAGGATCTGGGAGATCGCGAGTTCGGCGATCGTCTTGGTGAAGGTGAGCAGCCACCCCCAGAGCAACACCCTCGAGAAAAGGGGAAGGCTCGTCGTTCGCCACGTGCGCCACCGCGACGCCCCGTGCACGCGCGACGCCTCGGCGAGCGACGGCTGGATCTGCCCGACCGGACCGGCCATGAAGCGGGTCTGTCCCGGCAGGGAGTTGGCCACCAGCGCGAGCATGAGTAACGGGAGGGTCTTGTACAGGTCCACGACGTGTGTGCTGATAAAGGAGAGGTTGTAGAAAAAGATGTAGCCGACCCCGAGGACGACGCCCGGAACGGCCACCGAGCCGAGGAGGAAGACGTCGGTGATCCGCTGGCTCCAACCGCCGACGTTGGTGATGAGACGTCGGGCGAGCACGATCGCGAGCAACCCGGTCACCGACGCGACCACCAGGCCCAACTGATTGGACAAGATGAGTGGCGCGGCGAGACTCTTGTCCGCGATCGACGGGTGCAACACCTGCTGGTAGAAGCCGGTCGACAGTCGCACCGGACTCGACGAGTAGATCCCGAGGTTCGTCACGAACGAACCCGCGACGGCGCCGAAGACGGGGACCCCCAGGGCGAGGAAGAAGATGGCCCCAATTCCCGCGGTCGCGCCGAGACGTCCGAGGGTGCGGAACTCGCGACGTCGCGCGGGACGGCTGCGCCCCGACAGCACCGCGTACGATCGGCGGCGCATAATCCGTGACTGCAGGAGGATCGGCGGGATCGTCGAGAGGATCAGCACGATGGCGATCACCGCCGCCACCGAGAAGTTGGCGGGAAAGTTGCTGATCGCGTTGAAGAGGGTGAATGTCGCCATCGGGAAGTGCGCGTGGTAACCGAGCGTAAAGGCGACGCCGAAGTCGCTCATGGTCTCGGCGAAGCTGATCGCGAAGGCGCCCAACAACGCGGGGGCGATGATCGGCAGCACAGTCTGGAGGGTGCGCCACCGGGTGGCCCCGTGGATGCGCGCCGCGTCCTCGAACTCCGAACCAAGTCCGCGCAGTCCCGCGGCGATCACGAAATAGGCGAAGGGCAACGCCGCGGTGCTGAGCACGATCACGATGCCCAGCGGTCCAAAGAACTCGCCGTAGAGCACGTGGGTGTTCACACCGAGAAAGCTGGCCGCCCCGTAGGGCTGCAATAGGTCACTCCACCCCAGGGTCATCATCCAGGTCGGCACGATGAGCAGCAGCCACATGAGTACGGCCCACACCCGGCGCCCGTAGACGTTGGTGCGGTGGATGAGCCACGCGAAGACGGTCGCGACCACGACCGACACGACCGACACCGTGAGCGAGACCCAGAGCGAGTTGAGGATTCCCTGACCGGTCGAACCACGTAGCGCCTCGGCCACGTAGCGCAGCGTGAAATACTGCGGACCCTGTTGGAAGAGTCGCGGGCTCGTCGCGAGCAGCAAGAAGGAGACGACCGGCGCGATGATGAGCAGGCCGAGCACCGCCCAGAGCGCGACCGAGGTCACCGACAGGCGTCGGCGACGGTGGGTGAGTGGAGGTGGAATCGTGGTGAGTTCAGTCGCCATAGGAGTCCTTCATGGGGCGGCGCTGCGGCCCACGGGGGCCGCAGCGCCGCGGGGACGATGGACTAGCCGTTGTTGATGGTGGCGCTGAACCAGGTGTTGACCGAGGACTCGAGCGGACCCCAGACGTACGGATTGGTGGTCTGCATCGGCACCGAACGGAGTGGTGGGATCACCCTGTTGGAGGGCCTCTCACCGTTCAGCACTGGCCAGAAGAGTGAGTCGCCCTGGGGGTCACCGATCTGCATGACGTGCTGACCGGCCGGGGACAGGACGTAGTCGACGAACTTCTGCGCCTCGGCGCGCACCGCCTTGGGCATCTTGGCGTCGATCCCGATGACGCCCGGCAACGCGGTCACCGGGCTCAGGTAGGCCACCCGGAAGGTGGGCGACGTGGAGACCTCGGCGCCGTAACCGGCCGAGCTCTGGATGATCGCCATCTTGATGGTGTGCGCCGCGATGGCGCTGAGCGTGGGACCGTTGGTCGCGTTGATCACGAGACCGTTGGCCTTCAGCTTGGCGAAGTACGCCTCGCCGGCCCTCATTGCCGCGGCCGTCGAACCGGACCGGTAGTGACCGAGATTGTTCATGACGCCGGCGATCATCGGGTAGGTGGGACCCGACTGGGTCGGGTCGTTCATGCCGATCATGCCCTTGTACTTCGCCTTCAGCAGGTCGCCCCAGGTCTTGGGCAGCTGCGACGCCTTGATCTGGGCCGAGTCGTAGACGAGGGCGCCGGTCGCGGTGAGTCCGGTCGGCACGTAGCTGCCGTCAGCGGGGATGTTCGCCCGCCCGACGGTGTTGAACGACACCTTGGGCACGATGTGCTTGGCGAGGAGGCCTTCGCGGTCGAGTTGGGCGAAGGCCTGGGCCCCGTCGACCCACAGCACACCCCAGGTGGGGTGGTTGCCCTCGGCCTGGATCTGCTGGAGGAGCGGTCCGGTCGAGTTGTCGTTGAGCGTCACCGCGAACCCGGGGTGGGTGGCGTTGAACGCCTTGACGGTCGCCGCGTCGTACCCCTGGGCCGAGTAGACGACGAGGGTCGGGCCGGTCTTTGCTGAGGCACCGGCCACCGCTGCCAGGGACAGGGACAGGGGGATCATCGTGGCGGCGAGCGCCAGGGTGGTGAGCCGCGCGAAGCGGGCATCTGGTTTCTTGGTCGTAATGTGCATGGCGCAGTTCTACGAGGTGCCGATGAACGCACCGTGAGCACTCCGTGGGGCGGGGATGAACTTCGCGAGACGATTCGCTCAGCGCTGGCGACGCCGCAGTTCGTCCTCGACGTCGGCGGGGTCCAGTCCCCGACTGCGCAGCAATAACAGGAGGTGGAACCATAGGTCCGCCGCCTCGCTCACGACACGTTCGTCCGTTTCGCTGAGGGCGGCCACGATCACCTCGGCTGCCTCCTCACCAACTTTGCGCGCCGCGAAGGGTGCGCCAGCGCGCAACGACGCCGCGACGTAGGAGCCGGCCTCGTCGGCGGCCTCGCGACGCAAGATGGTTCGCCACAGCCAAGGCGTAAAGCACGATGTCGACCCATCGTGACAGGTCGGCCCGTCGGGACGGGCGCGCACGATCAGCGCATCGTCGTCACAGTCCGGCAGCACCTCGACCACTCGCAGGGTGTTACCGGACGTCTCACCCTTCTTCCACAGTCGTTGGCGCGACCGCGAGAAGAAGTGCACGTATCCCGTGGACCGGGTCAGCTCGAGTGCCTCATCGTCCATCCAGCCGAGCATCAGCACCCGTCCGGTGTCGTCGTCCTGAACGATCGCCGCTCGTAGTTCGCTCACGTCACTCCTTCCACGGGCGCAGTTTCACGCCACACGCTTCGATGGCTCGACGCAGGCCCGGCAGGCCGGCGGGGTCCTCGTGGACGATCGACGCGATGAGCGCCGCGTCGGTGACCGCCAGTGCGTCGGCGACGTCTTGCGCACTGCCCGCGCCGCCCGAGGCGATGACCGGAACGGGGACCGCTGCGCGCACCGCCGCCGTGAGAACGAGGTCGAAGCCCTCGCGACGGCCATCGTGGTCGATCGACGTGAGCAGGATCTCCCCGGCGCCGCGTTCGGCCGCCTCGTGGGCCCACTCGACGGTTCGACGGGCCGTGGGCGTGCGGCCGCCGTGAGTGTGCACGACCCCGCCGCCGCTGTCGATAGCGACCACCACCGCCTGGGAGCCGTACCGGTCGGCGATGGCCTGGATCAGTTCGGGCGAGGCAACGGCGGCCGAGTTGAGCGACACCCGATCGGCGCCGGACTCGATGATGCGCGACGCGTCAGCGACCGTGCGCACGCCGCCGCCGACCGTGAAGGGGATGTCGAGGACGTCGGCCACGGTGCGCACGACTGAGGTCATCGTCGCGGCCTCGTCGGGCGTGGCCGTGATGTCGAGCAGGACGAGCTCGTCGGCGCCGCCGGCGCTGTAGTGGACGGCGAGTTCGACGGGGTCACCGACGTCGCGCAGCCCGACGAAGTTGACGCCCTTGACCACCCGCCCGTGGGCGACGTCGAGGCAGGGGATCAGACGAGGGAGAGGCACTGGTCCAAGAACGCGAGGCCCGCGGGCCCGCTCTTTTCGGGGTGGAACTGGACACCGAGGAACGAGCCGTGCGACACCGCGGCCGTGACCCCTTCCGCGGTGGCCACCGCGTCGGGGGTGAGCGCCCCGAACGAGTGGGCGAAGTAGTAGGCCTCGCCCCACGGGTCGACCATCGACCAACCGAGGCGCGGCACCCGCTCGTCGCTCAGCCTCACGACCCGGCCGGGCACGATGCCCAGGCCGGTGACGCCACCATCCTCCTCGCTCGACTCGAGGGCGAGCTGCAGCCCGAGGCAGATCCCGAGCACCGCCAACCCCGACGACACCCGATGCGTGATCGCGCCGGCGGCGCCGGTCTCGTTGAGGTGGTCCATGGCGCTGCGAGCCGAACCGACGCCCGGCAACACGACGTACCAGCCCGCCGCGATGACCGCGGGATCCGCGCTCACCACGCTCGAGTAGCCGAGGCGCGCGATCGTCGCCTGAACCGACCGGGTGTTGCCGGCGCCGTAGTCGACGATGACGACCTCGCTCACAAGGAGCCTTTGGTGGAGCGGACGAGTCCCCCGTCGCGCACCAGCGCCTGGGCGAGCGCGCGACCGACGGCCTTGAAGGCCGCTTCGGCGACGTGGTGGGCGTTGGTGCCCGTCGCGGTCACGTGCAGGGTGATGCGCGCCGTCTGGACGAGGGACTCGAGCGCGTGCGCCGCCATCCCGGGGTCCGGGTCGATCGCGAGGGTCGCGGTGGCCCGACCCGAGAGGTCCACGACAGCGTGCGCGAGCGCCTCGTCCATCGGGACCCGTGCCTCGCCGTAGCGCGCGAGGCCGCGCCGGTCGCCGAGCGCGAGGTCGAGGGCCTCACCGAAGGTCCGCATCATGTCCTCCACCGCGTGGTGGTCACCGGTCTCGGGGTCGCCCACTCCTTCGACGCGCAGGTCCATCCCCGCGTGGAAGGCGAGCTGCTGGAGCATGTGGTCGTAGAAGCCCTCGCCCGACTGGACGAGGACGCGACCCTCGCCCGGCACGCGAAGACGGATCGCGAACCGGGTCTCGGCTGTCGCGCGACGGTGACGGACCGCCGGCGCCACCGCGTCGCGGCCGAGCAGCTCAGTGACGAGCGCGTCGAGCAGCTGGTCGTCATCGACCTCGTCGCGCACGCTGATGCGCAGTCCGCCGGTAAAGGCCCGCAGCACGATGCCGTAGGGCAGCATCGCGTCGACGATCCGCTGGGGGTCGTCCATCGGCACGTAGAGGAAGTTCGTGTACGAGGGCACCGGGGTGAGACCGAGCTCACCGAGCCGGGCCGCCATGCGCTCGCGCTCGGCGATCTGGGGGCCGACGTCGGGTGGGCTCGCGAGAGCCGCCATCGCCAACGCGGCCGAGAGCGACGACACCGACAGCGGCGCTTGGCGCGATGATAGGACCGCGATGAGCTCAGGGCTAGCCAGGGCGTAGCCGACCCGCGCGCCGGCGAGGCCGAAGGCCTTGGAGAACGTCCGCAGGACGATCGCGCCGTCGTCGATCCTGTCTAGCGCGTCGACGCCCGCGTAGTCGGCGTAGGCCTCGTCGATCACCACTTGACCCGCCACCGTTGGCACGTCGGGGAGCTCGCCGGTCGGGTTGTTCGGCCGACAGACGAACACGAGGTCGGCCGTCGCCGGGTCGTCGACGATGCTCGCGCCGGCCATCGAGGCGGCGAAGCGGTACATCGAGTAGGACGTCGACGGGACCGTCGCGATCGTGCCCCCGGCGGCGAAGACCCTCGCCACGAGCACGATGAACTCGTCGCTGCCGGCGCCGAGGGCGACATGGTCAATCGCGAGGCCGTGTCGCGCCGCGATCGCCGCGCGTAGTGGCTCGTATCGTCCTCGGTCGTACTCGTTCACGTCAGCGAGCGCCGCCGCGATCGCGGCTGGGCGCGCGCTCGCTGGTGGCGCCGGCGCGACGTTGCCGTCAAATCGGATGATCGACCGCGGGTCGACGCCCACGGCGTCGGCGATGCGTTCGTTCGAGAGCGGCCACTGGTAGGCCTCGAGTGGTTGGGGTCTCGTCATCGTCGTGCCGTCGCCTTGTGCATGGGCATCCCTTCGAGTTCGGCGAGCGCTTCGATGGTCGGTGCCAGGCGCGCCAGCCCTTCTTCACTCACGCGTTGGATCGTGACCGCCTTCATGAACGTCTCCAGTCCGAGCCCGCCCGTGGAACGGGCCCACCCGCCGGTCGGCAGCACGTGGTTGCCCCCCGTCGCGTAGTCGCCGGCCGGCACCGGGGCGAAGGGTCCGACGAAGACCGCGCCCGCGTTTCGGATGCGTCCCGCAAGGGACTCCGCGCGCGGGCCGAGTAGGGCCACGTGCTCGGCCGCGTAGGCCTCAACCGCCTCGAGGGCGACCTCGAGGTCGTCGCCGACGCGCA
>JAJZSX010000076.1 GCA_021849435.1 Actinomycetes bacterium
GACCTACGCGTCAGCGCCAGCGTTGCTTCGCCGCTACGGCGTGGTGAGCCTCTTCGCGGGGCTGGGCCTGCTCGTGAGCGTCCTCGCGCACTGGCCGGGCACCGCGCACCCCTCGCCCACGTGGTTCGCCCTCGCGGCCTCGGACCTCGCAATCGGACTGCTCACACTGGGCAGCGTCCTTTACGCGCTGGGTGCCCGCGCGCTACTGGGTCGCTGGACACCCGCGGCGGTCCTACCGGGGGTGAACGTCCTCTACGTGTCGGGCCTGCTCGGCGAGGCGCTCGAGGGGCACTGGCCGACGCGGCGCGTCGCCGCCGAGGCCATCATCCTCACCATGTTCATCGCCGAGGCCCACGCGCAGGCCTGGCTGGCCGTGGCGCCGGTCCTCGTGGGACTGACCCACCTAGGCGCCCTGGGCGCGCTGGACTCGACGCCCTCGGGCTCGACGCTCGCCGAGTCTTAGAATGATCTTCGGGCGAAGTGCGCCCACAAAGGAGATCAGCATGGCCTTCGAGGAGTGGGGACCGCTCGCCGGACTCATCGGCACCTGGGAATCTGGCTACGACGGCCTCGACATTTCCTATCAAAACATCAAGGGCAAGGTCGACGAGACGCCCTACCGTGAGAAGACCACCTTCAAGAACTTCGGTCCGGTTGATAACGGCGAACAGTGCCTCTACGGACTCGACTACCGCACCGCGATCTACCGCGAGGGCGAGGACCTGCCCTTTCACACCGAGATCGGCTACTGGATGTGGGACGCCGCCGAGAAGCAGGTGATGCGCTGCTTCATCATCCCGCGCGCCCAGACCCTGATCGCTGGCGGCACCGTCGAGCCGGACGCGACGTCGTTTCGCCTCGAGTCAGTGCTCGGTTCGAACATCTACGGGATCCTCTCGAACCCGCACTTGGACCGCATCGCCCACACCACCCGCTTCGACGTGACGATCACGGTCGACGGCGACACCTTCTCCTATGACGAGACCACGGTCATCGAGCACAAGAAGTCCCCGACCGTCGTGATGCACACGGACCGCAACACCCTGAAGCGAGTCAGCTGGGAGGCCTAGCGCCGTGTACGAGTGGTCGCCGGAGCAGCGTGCGATCGCCGAGGCGCTGCGCCGCTTCGTCGACGAGGAGATCCGCCCGCGCCTCGACGCCCTCGAGCACAATGGAGAGCCGCCCTACGAGGTGCTACGCCTGCTCTATCGCACCTTCGGCATCCGCGAAATGGCCCTAGAGGCCTTCGAGCGGTCCCTCGCACGCAAGGTCGACAACGTCGAGGTCCGCGAGTGCCCCTCGGACCCCTCGGCCTCGCTGCTGTCGACCATCGAGCTGTGCCGGGTGAGTCCGGGACTGGTCACGTCGCTCGGGGTCTCGGTGGGCCTGGCTGCGGGCACCATCGCCAAGCTCGGCACGCCCGCCCAGATGGAGCGCTGGGGCCGCGATCTGGTCACCCTCGACAAGATCGGCGCCTGGGCGCTGACCGAGCCCGACTCGGGTTCGGATGCCCTGGGCGGCATGCGCACCAGTGCGCGGCGCGTCGAGGGCGGCTACGTCCTCAACGGCCAGAAGACCTGGATCACGAACGGCCCCTACGCCGACACCATCGTCCTCTACGCCAAGCTCGACGACGGCTCGGGCCTCGACGTGCGCCGGCGCCCCGTCCTGACCTTCGTGCTCGACGCCGGCATGGACGGGCTCGAGCAGCGTCCGCCCATGCGCAAGATGGGCCAGCACGCCTCGCCCACCGGCGACGTCTTCTTGAGCGACGTGCGCATCACCGCCGACCGACTGCTCGGCGAGAGCGAGACGCCGCGCGGCGGCGGGCGCGCCAGCGCCAAGGACAACTTCGTCACGGAGCGCGCCGGGGTGGCGGCAATGGCGCTCGGCATCATCGAAGAGTGCCTGCGCCTCAGCGTGGACTACGCGAAGTCGCGCACGCTCTGGTCCCGTCCAATCGCCGACTTCCAGCTCGTCCAGCTCAAGCTGGCCCAGATGGAGGTCGCTCGCGTGAACGTCGGCAACCTCGTCTTCGCCCACGTCGAGCGCACTCTGGCCGGTGCGACGCCCACCCTCGCCGAAGCCTCGGCGATGAAACTCTACGCGGCCCAGGCCGCCTGCCAGGTCGCCGACGACGCCATCCAGGTCTTCGGGGGCAACGGCTACGTGACCGACTACCGCGTCGAGCAGCTCAGTCGCGACGCGCGGGTGCTACGCATCTACGCGGGCACCGACGAGATGCAGGTCGTAGCCATCGCCAAGGACTTGCTGGCTCGCTAACCGACGTAGCGACGGTAGCCGGCGATCCAGTTGGTCGCGAACACCCGCTGGGCCGTCACCAGGGGCACCGCGCCCGCGCACACCAGCGCGTGCAGCCGGTTCTCGAGAGCGTCCTTCTTCGCCGCTCCCCAGACGATGTAGCGCGGCTCGGGCCAGAGGTTCTTCATCGAGGTCGGACTGCCTCCCACCTCGAGGGGGATTAGGTGGTCCTCCTCGTAGTGCGAGGCGCGGGTGTCGCCGTGCAGGTTGTAGCCACTGTCGAGCTGAGAGAACTTGAGCCGCTCGGTGTAGGACTCGGAGGGGCGAACCGAGGAGGAGTAGCCCGGCACGCAGATGGTCGAGTGAATCGTCGTCTGGCGCACCGAGGGATTCGTCGCCCCCGGGGTGAGACGCGAGTTGGGAAGGCCCGGGTTGCGCGCGGCGCCGGCCGGTAGGGCGAGCACAATTAGAGCCAGCGCCGCCACGAGCACGACGCGCGTTCTCATCGGCCGATCCTCGCAGCCAGACGCTCGGCGATGTCGCCCCAGCCCTTGTATTCGCGCGTAGACAGCGGTGCGCTGTGCAGAGCGCGCAACAGGTTCTCGGTGAACTCCTCGTCTCCGAGCAGGCTCGAGAGTGCGCTGACGTAGGTGCGGATCGTGAAGACGACGGCCCGGCTGCGTGCGAGGCGGCGGATCGTCTGGCGCTCGACGCGAAAGAACCAACCCTCGGGATCGGCGGCTCCGGGCACGCGCGCCCCGGGCTGGAAGAGGTCGGCGCTGTCGAGCAGCGTCCAGTTCAGGCGCCAGAACGACCTGTCGGGCTCGAGCCGGTCGAAGACCTTGCGCGTCGGCGCGGCCAGGGACGCGTCGTAACCCGGCACCGGCGAATGAATCGCGTCGAGTGACGTGCCGATCTTCTCCGCCAGGCTCCATCGCGAGGGAAAGCACACGCAGGCCGCGACCAGGCGCCACTCGTCGTGGCGCTCCAGCACGCACAGATCCTCTTGGACCAGTCGGCTCGCCGCGATGAGGGGGTGCTCACACTCGTCCGCCTCGAGCGCGACGCCAGGGTGATAGCGGCGCAGCGACGCCGTGACCTCCTCGAAGAGCTCTGTGCAGGCTTCCTCGCCCTCGCCCGTGAGTGCGAGGACCGTCGAACGCTCGTGGGCGAGCAGCTCGGACTTTCGAGCCAGCTCGGCGTCGCGGTTCGCGTCGACCTCGAGCCAGTTCTCGGGGGCGAGGGGCCGCAGCCCCATGGCCAGGCGCCAGCCGCGGGCGTCAATGGCCGACGTGGTCAACGGTGTCGGCGCAGCCACCAGAACACGCTCAACAACGTGAGGGGGATGACGATCACGACGGCGCGCGCGATGGGCAGGGCCACCCCGCGGTGCACGTTCGTCGAGAGGGTGGTCAACGCGGCGAGGTCCACCCCGCCACGCTACGCCGTCGGAGCCGGGGGTGCGGAGCGAATCGCGGCCAGGTGCGCCAAGATGTCCGAGATCACCTGGTCCTGGGCGAGGAGGTGCTTTTGGATCTCCTCGGACTCTTTCAGGACGGCCTCGGCGTCCTTGTAGGTGTCCTCGGCGCGCTTGTCGGCGGTCGCGGCCTGGATGTTCTGACCCACGATGATGATGGGCAGGAGAACCAGCTGCAGGAAGCTCGACGAGAGCCACACCACGACGAAGTAGACCCCCTGGTGGATTGCCGAGGGCAGAGCGAAGAGCGCGAGGATCGTGAAAAGATACGCGGCCCACATCGTGCCCACGATCAAGGTGATCTTCAGCCCGAAGCGCGAGTTGAAGCGCACGAAGACGTTGGGGTGGTCGAGCCGGCGCACGTCGGTGGACTTGACGGGCTCGCCCTTAGCCAGCTCGCCCACGCGCGGGTGACGGTGGTATTCGTAGATAGGAGACATAGGCCGATTCTCACACGGCGCGGGCGCGCCGTGGGGATGGCTAGCCCTTCATCAGGTCGGGCGACGTCTCCATGCCGGCGCGCCAGGTCGAGCGCGCAATGATCTTGGTGGTGTCGGCACGGTCGCGGTACTTCTCGGCCACGTCGCGCACCTCCTCGAGAAGCCCTTCGGAGAGGTACGTGGGGTTGAGCCCGAGGGCCATGAACCGGTCGCGGCTCACGTTGAGTTCGTTCTCGGCCGCCTCGCGGCGCGGATTCGGCAGGTTCGCGATCTCGACGCCCGTGAGACCCGCGATCAGCTCGGCCAGGTCGCGCACGCGGTAGGTCTCGGTCACCTGGTTGAAGACCATCGGCTTTTCCCCTCGCGTCGGCGGGTTCTCCAACGCGATCTGAATGCAGCGCACGGTGTCGCGAATGTGAATGAAGGCGCGGGTCTGGCCGCCGGTGCCGTGCACGGTGAGCGGGTGTCCGATGGCCGCCTGCATCAAGAAGCGGTTGAGAACGGTGCCGTAGTCGCCGTCGTAGTCGAAGCGGTTGATGAGTCGCTCGTCGAGAGCCGTCTGGGGGGTCTGGGTGCCCCAGACGATGCCCTGGTGCAGGTCGGTGATGCGGATCTGATCGTTGGCCGCGTAGAAGGTGAAGAGCAGCTGGTCCAGCGTCTTGGTGAGGTGGTAGACGGATCCGGGATTCGCCGGGTGCAGGATCTCGCGCTCGATGTCGCCGTCGGGCGTGGGGACCTTCACCGTGAGGTATCCCTCGGGGATCGGCGCCGAGCCCGACCAGCCATATCCGTAGACGCCCATCGTGCCCAAGTGCACGAGCGCGATGTCGAGTCCCGAGGCCACGATGGCGGCGAGCACGTTGTGGGTGCCGCGCACGTTGTTGTCGACCGTGTAGCGCTTGGCCGCGTTCGAGCGCATGGAGTACGGCGCGCTACGCTGCTCGCCGAAGTGCACGATGGCGTCGGGGCGCAGGTCACGCAGCAGGTTCTCGAACCGGTCGTACTCGGTGGCGAGGTTCAGGTTGACGAAGCCGATTTCCTGGCCCGACAGCTCCTTCCAGACGCGGATCCGCTCTCCGATCGGACGGATTGGGGTCAGGGAGTCCACCTCGAGCTCGAGGTCGATCGCCCGGCGGCTCAGGTTGTCGATGATGGTGACGTCGTGTCCCACGTCAGCCAGATGCAACGATGTCGGCCAACCGCAGAAGCCGTCTCCCCCGAGTACGAGAACCTTCACATTTACTCCTTCGTGACTGGCCCGGGGACGGGCCCACCGACTAACCGCGCAATCGGTCGGAAGCAACCCTACCAAAGGCGATGTGTGCGCCCGCCTGGCGCGCGGGGACGTCGACCCGACCCTCGTGGGGCGCGCTTTTCGGCCCCCTGCTCGACCTAGGTGAGTGAGCCCGACACGCTCGCGTCGTTGCTCGCCTCGCGCCAGTGTTCAGCCACGATGCGCGGCAGGTCGCGCACCACCTCCGCGGGGACCGGCGGCGAGAACAGGAAGCCCTGGCCCAGCGAGCAGCCCATCTCGCGCAGGAGGGCCAGCTGTCGGTCAGTCTCGATGCCCTCGGCCAGCACCAGCATGTCGAGACGGTGGCACAGCGTGATCAGCGACTCGAGCACGCGCTCGTCAAAGGTCGAGTCCAGAGCCGCGCCGATGAAGCTGCGGTCGATCTTGATCACGTCGGGACGCAGGCGCGCAAGGTAGGCCAACGACGAGTAGCCCGTGCCGAAGTCGTCGAGAGCGGTGACGACGTCGAGTCGCTTGAGCTGGTCGAGGACGCCGATGGTCGTGTCGACGTCCGAGAGCGCCACGCTCTCGGTCACCTCGATGGCCAGCCGGTTGGCGGCCAGTCCACTCTCAGAGAGGACGCGCTTGACGATCTCGAAGAGATCCGGGTCGTGGAACTGGCGCGCCGAGAGGTTGACGCCGATGAAGGGGCTGTCGACCGTGGGGCTGAGCTCGCGCCACTGCGCGCCTTCGAAGGTCGCCGTCTCGAGGGCGAAGACGCCGAGGTGGCGCACCAGGTCGCTCTGCTCGGCCAGCGGGATGAAGACCTCGGGCGAGACGAGTCCCTCCTCGGGGTGCCGCCAGCGCATCAGGGCCTCGAAGCCCAGCACTTCACCCGAGTTGAGGTTGACAAAGGGCTGATAGTGCATCGAGAGCTCTCGACGCGACATCGCGAACTTGAGATCCTGGCTGAGCTTGAAGTGCAGAGACGATCGCTTGCTCATCTCGCTGTCGAAGACGACGTAGCGGTCCCGCCCGAGGCGCTTGGCCTCGTACATGGCGATGTCCGCGTCGCGGAACATGTCGTCGCCGCTGCGCCCCTCCTCGCCGTCGCAGACGACGACGCCGATGCTCACCCCTTGACGCAGGACGTGGCCCGACAGGACGAAGGGCTCGGCGAAGGCCATCTGCAGTCGGGCCGCGATCGTATGCACGTCGTTGACGTCGGCCACGTCCTCGGCGAAGTAGACGAACTCGTCTCCGCCAAAGCGTGACACGGTGTCCGAGGCGCGAACCAACCGCTCCAGCCGCGTCGCGATTGCCGCGAGCAGGGAGTCGCCCACCAGGTGTCCGAGCGTGTCGTTCACTTCCTTGAAATTGTCAAGGTCGAGCAGGAACAGCGCGATCATGCCGCCGTGCCGGCGCACGCGCTCGAGAGTGTGATTCATCCGGTCGCCCAGCAGCGTTCGATTCGCCAGCCCAGTGAGCGAGTCGTGCAGCGCCTGATGGGCGAGCTGATCGGTCAGGACCTGCTGGTCGGTGATGTCGCGGATCGAGGTGATCGCGAAGAGGGGCCGGTCGAGCTCGTCCTTCGCGACGGACTTGGACAGCTCAGCGACCGCGATGGAGCCGTCCCCACGCACGTAGCGCTTGATCATGCGGATCTGCTCGGTCTCGCCCGAGTCGAGGCGCAGGTTGAGCTCGCGCGACTTGTCGACGTCGTCGGGGTGGGTGAACTCGAGCATGCTGGCACCCACGATCTGCTCGCGCGGTCGCTCCAAAAACTCGACGAGAGCGTCGTTGACACGAAGGACCTTGCCGTCGAGTCCGACCACCGCCATGGCCGCCATGTTGTCCTCGAAGGCGAGGCGGAACCGCTGGTCGTCGAGGGCGAAAGAGTCGATCATCGCGTTCTGGGTCGCGCTCGCGCGCATTGACTCGTAGCGTCGACCGACCACGACCGCGACCACGAGCACGATCGCGAGGTCGCTCCAGGCCCCCCAGAGCTGGTCACGCTGATGGGTCGTCACCAAGATCGTCGGGATCGTCAGGATAGCCCCAGTCACCGCCACCGCGAGGGAACCCGCGAGGCCGAAGGCCGTGCCCGCGTAGACGACGGGCAGGAGCAGCAGCAAAACCCACACGAAGCCGGGCACGGCGATCACGCGGTGCCCGTAGAGTTCGTCGCCGAGCGAGTACAGCACCACGGCGACGAGCACCATCGACTCGGCCAGCCAGAACCGCTGCTCGCGCACGGGCAGGTGCGCGACGCCGGCGAAGGGTTGTCGGCGGTGTCGTGAGCGCCCCGACGCGATCGCGTGGTGACTCATCACGTGCGTTGTCGGACTTCGAGAGCGCACACGGATATACAGCGCTCCAGCATGGGGGAATCGTAGTGGCCCCTGTCGGAGATCCTTCGGATTTGGCCCCACGGGGCCCGAGGCCTCAGCGAACTCTAAAGGGTTGTCCGGAAGTTGTTCAAGCCCTCACACCGCGGTTGGGGACCAGCGTGCACGTTGCCGTATCGGTGGCGCGTGATCGCGACGCTTTGCTCGAAGAGCCAGCGCGGCGCCTCGACCGATCCCGCCTGAGCCAGAGCGCGGGGGTCGACGCTGACTCCCGCATCGAGCAGTGCGAGCACCGGCGCCGCCTCCTCGCTGAGCCAGCGCACCCGCGCCGCGCCGCGCGCGCGCTGAACCAGTTCACTCGCATCTTCGACCACCACGTCGAGCCCGTCGACCCGGGCTGCGCAACTGAGCGACACCTCCACTCCCAGCAGGTCGACGAGGCCCGTGAGATAGTCGCACTCGACCACGGAGATGTCCGCGGCAACACGCACGACGATCGGGCCGCGGCGCCGGTAACGCGCGACGTTGCGCTCGACCTCGAGTCCCGAGACGTCGAGGGCTGCCCCTCCAGACTCGCGAAACCAGCGGGCCGCCTCCTTGAGGGCGTCAGCCGCGTCATGCACGAGCGCCCAGTCGCGCAGAGCGTCGACGTAGTGGGCGCCCCCGGCTTTGGCCGTCGGGCCCACCGAGCTCATCTTCCAGCCGCCGAAGGGCTGACGGCGCACCACGGCGCCGGTGACGCCGCGGTTCACGTAGAGGTTGCCCGCCTCAACAGTGTCGATCCACGTCGTGCACTCGTCCTCGTCGAGCGACGCGATGCCGGCCGTCAGCCCGAAGGGCACCTCATTCTGCCAACGCAACGCGGTCGCGAAGTCCGGGGCGACCATGACGCCAAGCACCGGCCCGAACCACTCGTGGAGATGGCTCCACGAGCCCTCGGAGACGCCGACCTTTACCCCAGGCGACCAGGAGAATCCCTCGGCGTCACGCCGCCGGGGCTTAACCAACCAGCTCTCGCCCGGCTCGCACGAGGTCAGCGCCCGCTCGAGCGCCTCACCCGGCGGGCGAATCAGAGGTCCGACGACCGTCGAGGGATCGCGGGCCGAACCCGTTTCGAGGCTAGTGACCGCGTCGCTCAGCTGGGCGACGAAGGTCGAGTCCTCCCAGAGGGAGCGCTCGACGATGACCAGACTCGACGCGCTGCACTTCTGGCCGGCGTGCGAGAAGGCCGACGCTACGACGTCGCGCACCGCCTGGTCCACGTCGGCGCACGCGCTGACGAGGATCGCGTTCTTGCCGCTGGTCTCGGCCAGCAGTCGCAATGTGGGCTTCCAGGAGAGGAAGAGACGGGCCG
>JAJZSX010000077.1 GCA_021849435.1 Actinomycetes bacterium
CAAGCCGCCGTAGCGGCGGGCCCGTCCTGCGCCCAGTATGACGAGGGTCGGCCCGCTCACTTCCCCAACGTAACCATTGGGCGCGGGTTCGTCAATCGCGATGGACGCACCGGTCGTCGCGAGTCTGTCGTCGCGACCGCGTCGACGCTGCGTCGAGGACTGCGCCGTCGAGTCACTCGGGCTTCTGCCCCCAGGCCGTGACCATCGGTGAAGTCGCGAGGTCGAGCCGACCGGCCGTGACGTTCGCCAGGTGTCGCTCAATCTCCTCGGGCGTGGCGAGACCGTGCTCGAGCAGTCGGTCACGGATCTGTTCGACCGTGGCGCGCTCGAGCTCAGTACACGCTGGACCACCCATCGGGAAGAACGCGTCGGACTGCACTCGTTCGAGTCCGGCCGACCGCAACAGACGCGGCAGTGCTCTTCCGAAGGCGAGGTCCACCCCCCGCTCGGCCATGAGCGTGCGAAACGAGGTCTTGAGCCGATTGGCGAGTCGTTCGGCGTCGCCGACCTCGTCGGGACAGGCGAGTGGTTGGAGCCCGGGGTCGGCCTCTTCGAGGAGTAACCAGCCGCCGGGGCGCAGAGCGTCGATCATCGTGGCGAGCGCGCGCTCGCGACGCGTCACGTGCACGAGGACGAGACGGGCGTGGACGAGGTCGAAGTGACCGTCGGGGGCCGGGTCGACGCCAACGTCGTGACGGCGAACCTCGACCGATCCGCCCATGGCGTTCAGCCAGGCGGTGTCGATGTCCGTCGCGAGGACGCTCGTCGCGGTGCGCTCGGCGATCCAGGCCGGCACGCTCGGTCCGCCCGCCCCGACCTCCCAGACCCGCCAGCCGACGCAGAGTCCGAGCGCGTCGAGGTGGCGGAAGGTCGAAGGATTGAACAACGAGGCGAGGGCGTCGAATCGCTGACCGGCTTGCACCTGTTGGTTGTCGAGCAGGTAATCGTCATCGGTCACGAGCCGATCCTAGAGACGAAGCACCATCGAGTTCGTTTGCCGACCGACCGTCCGGCCGTAGCGTCTCGGCCCCGGGCTGCACGGGAACGTCGCACGGTGTAGGAAGGCGTGGTGCCCTGGATGAACGGCGTCGAGAACCGCAGCGAATCGGTGTCGTCTCGTCTGTCAAGGTCGCGGCGACGACAAGCGGGCGCCGTGGTGCTCGTCGCGCTCGTCACGGCGTCTTCGCTCGCGCTGGGCGCCATGGATCGCGCGCACACCGCTCCGCCGTCGCCAGCATCGGCCCCGGCATCGCTCGCGTCGGCGTCGCCGTCGCGCTACGCCATCGGCACGATGGTGCCCGCGTTGAAGCTGTCGCGACTGCAGATGCTGAGCGCCCGCGTCGGTGTCGGCGTCGCCCCGATCGTCACCTTCAGTGGCCGGCTTCGACGCGGGTACCTGGTGCGAACCAACGACGGCGGGGCGTCGTGGCGGGTGACGGGGGTCTTCCCATTGGGTGTCTACCCGTGGACGACCGCCTTCATCTCACCGAGGGTCGGCTACGCGATCGACAGCACGGGCGCGCTCTACACCGCTGACGCGGGGCGCACGTGGGCGGTCGTCACCACGACCGGCGCACCGCTCTCGATCAGTGTGCGGGGCCGCGTCGCGTGGCTCTTCGCCGAGTACTGTCACCACAACGCCATGAATGGACCGTGCGCCACCCAGCTCGACGTCTACGACGTTGGGGCGGTCACGCCGACGTCGGTCGCGAAGGTACCTGGGGATCAGCCGTTCGCGAGCCAGGTCGGTCCCACGTCGGGCTACGTCCTTGGTAGCGGCTCCAGTGACGGGGTATTCGCCACCATCGACGACGGGCGCACGTGGCGTCTGGTCGACAACCCCTGTCGAACTGGCGTCTCGGGCGGTGCCGCGGTGTCGCCGACCCACCTGTTGCTCTACTGCGGTGTGGCATCGACCATTCTCTACGTGTCGAGTGACGGCGGTGCGACGTGGCAACGGCGGAGCTCGCCGTCAGGCGGCGGGTTCGACGTGGCGAGCGGATCGTCAGGCGCGTATATCTGGCAGTTCGACACAGCGTTGTGGGAGAGTCACGACGGAGGCGGCACGTGGCAGTCGGTCACGAACGTGCGGTTCGGGCCGAGCGGCGCGATCACCACCTACGGTGTCCACGATGCGTGGCACGCGGTGCCGGGTCACGGGATTTACCGCACGACGAACGGCATCACGTGGACGCTCCTGCGGTGATCGTGTCGCAGGTTGTTCGTCCGCTGTCGTCGGTGACACGGTCCGCCGGTTTCTGCCGCGCTCGCTGTTCGGCGACGGGCGAGATGGAGTGCCGAGGTCGACGGGCGCTAGGGTGGCTCGATCGGGGGAGGGGTCACTAGTGCCAGGTCACCGATTGCGTTCGCCTCGCGTGACGGTGTGCCGTCGTGGATGAGTCAGTCGACGTAACCGCCGGGTCGCGGTTCGCGCGCACGTCGCGAGTCTCGCGGCTCGTGCTCGGTCGCATGAAGGCCGACCGCGTGAGCGTCGCCGCGGGCGCGTTCGCGTATCGGTGGTTCCTGTCGATCTTTCCGCTCATAATCGCGCTACTCGGAGTCGCGTCACTCATCACGGTGCCGCATCGCCTCATCACCAACCTCATCCACGGCGTCACGGTCGCGTTACCGCCAGGCGCGGCGACCGTGCTCACCGAGTCGATCACGAACGCCCAGCGACACGCGGGCGCGGGCGTGGCGACCACGGTGGTGGCGAGCGTGGTCGCGCTGTGGAGCGCGACGTCGGGGATGGTCGTCGTGGAGGAGGGTCTGGACATGGCCTTCGGCCTGTCGACGGATCGGTCGTTCCTCGTCCGTCGGCTGATCGCTCTACCGCTACTAGCCGCTTCGGTGGTGCTCGGCGGCGTCGCCTCCGCGCTCGCGGTCTTCGGTGCGCAGCTGGGTCGACTGTTCGGTGACGTCGTGCCCATCCACGGCGAACTCTTCACGATCTCGTGGGGTGTGCTCCGGTGGCTCGCCGCGCTGTTGCTCATGAACCTGCTGCTCTCGGTCTTCTACTACCTCGCGCCCAACCGTCGGTCACGGTGGCGATGGACGAGCGCCGGCACCGTCGTCGCGACAGTGACCTGGGCGTTGGTGTCGCTCGGCTTCTCGCTCTACACGTCGGCCTTCGGCTCGTTCGGCTCGACCTACGGCGCGTTCGCCGGCGTCGCGATTCTCATCTTCTGGCTGTACCTGTCGGGACTGGCGATCCTGATGGGTGCCGAGGTCGACGCGGCGGTTGCGTCGAATGGCGAGGCGTGAACGTGAGCGACACCACCGAGGTCGCTCGAACCGCGGATGGCGATCTCGATCGGTAGTGATGGGCGTGTCGCGCGACGCGGACGTGGACCTAGGGACGAGCGAGCTCGTCGAAGCTCGCGACGACGATGAGACCGGTCGCGCGTTCGGCCAGCCGGGTGTCGCCGGCGACGAGCTTGTCGGCTTGGAGCTGGGTCACGGCCACGTACTCGGCATCGGTGAGGTTGTCCCAGCCGTGGGTGATCGCGAGGCTCCACGCCGTTCGACGAGACACGCGGTCCCCGAGTAGGCGGATCTTGAGTGCCGTCATGCGCTCGTGCAGGATGAGGGCGTCGCGTTCGTCGAGTGCGCCGTCACGCACCTGGGTGAGCAGGATCTCGAGGGCACGTGTTCGCAGGCTGTTCGGGGCGACGAGGTCGTGGCTGGTCGGAAGCGTCACGGACTGCGCGACGAGACGCACCAAGGTCGGCGGGTCGATGACGAAGCGTGTCATCGCGCTGTCTCGTCGCCGTGCGCTTGCGCGCGAGAGCGCCGGAACTGCCGTGGCGATACGTCGCCCACTGACACGTACGAGCGAACCATGCGAGACCCGTCCACGAGAACCCACTTGGTGATGCAACGAGAAGACGGCAACACGCTTCGAAGGTAATTGGTCGGGCGCCTCGCAGCTACGCAACCGTGTTGGCCGGTTCACTACGGATGTAGCGACATGCACTCGACGTGAGCGGCGTTGATCATGACGATGTTGAGAGGGGAACGGGCTGGGACGGTTCATAACCCGATGTCGGTGCCGAGTCGACGTCGGGCTTCGGGTAACGGTGGCGCGCGGTGGCGTAAGCCACGAAGTTGGACCGCGCGACGTTGCTCGGCATCGTAGTTTCTTGCGACGCAAGGCGTCGAGGTTGGAGCGCTCTTGCAGGTTGGAACCTTCCATCGGCGTTGGTGCGGAGGCCTTGTGGAACCGTGCGACGGCGATGACGCGTCACGGGTAGTTGGGGTTGCGGTCGAGTTTCGCTGCGACCGCTTCTCCCGGTGGCGGACACGTCGAATCGTTGATCCCACGGTACATTCGAAGTGTGCAGCGCGTGGCGGTCGTTGGTTCTGGTGGCGCGGGCAAGACCACCTTTTCTCGAGAACTGTCGCGTCGCACGGGGCTGCCCGTCGTCCACCTCGATCACTACTACTGGAAGCCCGGGTGGGTAGCGACGCCGCGCGACGAGTGGCGAATCGTACTAAGCGAGAAGTTGCAAGGCGATCAGTGGATCGCCGACGGAAACTACGCAGGGACCTTCGATGTCCGCTTTTCACGGGCTGACACGATTATCGTTTTGGCCCTTCCGCGCTGGCGGTGCATCTCACGCGCCATTCGCCGGTCGCTCGGCAATCACGGTCATTCTGTGCAGGCGGACGGGTGCCCAGAACGCATCGACGTCACTTTCCTCTGGTGGCTGTGGCGCTACCCGAAGGACAGCCGTCCACTACTGAACGAGGCTCTTCGCGTGCACGGTCAGGCTGCCACCGTCGTCGAGTTGAATTCGTCGCGTGACGTCTCGCGTTTCCTCGAGGGACTTCGTTCGTAGTCTCTTGCGAAGGGCGCCTCCACTTCGCGGTCACTCGATCTGTTAAGCAAGGGTTCTTGGGTTGAGGGGTCAATTCACCCTGTCGCCGTTACGGGCAGTTCAGGTCGAACGGAGCTTCGGACCCGAGTGCAGCAGGTGATACTGCGAGGAGGTTCTACCCTGACCACTT
Source organism: Actinomycetes bacterium (assembly GCA_021849435.1). Next base: position 5,011 of record JAJZSX010000077.1, read on the forward strand.
ATGGGAAGCGCGTGCCGAGCACGACCCCCGAAGTGAGCGTGCTCGCGATCTTCGTGCAGACGGAGTTAGCGCGCAGCGTGTAGTAGAGCGTGACCCCACTCTGGAAGACCAAGCGAACGCGCGAAACCTTCGCAAGATGTCCGCACGTGGACGAAGGGAAGTTGTCCGCCGTCTCGATGCCCACGGTGACGCTTGCGACAGCTCCGCGCTTCACAACGATTGTTTTGCCACGATCAGCGAAGGTGAGCTTCTTCGCCGCGGGCCCTACGGCTCGGAAGACTACGAGCCCGCCAGAGCCCACGAAGATGCCGAACCGGGTTACGGGTGCCCCCGACAGCGTGCAAGCGTGTGACGAATGGTTCGTAATGAGGAGCGTCTCGTAAGCGGTGCCTGCCGCCGCACTGCTGCGACCCACCGTGGACGTGAGCGCTGCGCCGCGGCACGGCGCCGGTGTGGAGGCGCCAGCCATTGCGACCCCCTGCGATGCGCTCGTCGGGATGGATAGGGTCATGGCGGTCATCACACCAAGCAGAATTCTCCGAAGTCTCATCTGCTCTCCCTGCTCCAAGTCATCAGCGGCGCCTCTGATCGTTCCCAGTCTCGGTGTTTGGCACCCTTGATGCCAGTCAAGACGGCGGAAGAGTCAGTGCTCGAGTGGCCGAGTACTGGAGATCCCCTTTACTTGTATGCCGCATCGCGACCACGATGCAAGCCCGAAGGAGCTCCTTGTAGGTCAGGCGAAAACGACGACTCGCCGTTCTTTATCGAAGGCAGGTCAATCGATGACGAATCTCCAGATTGGAAGGACAAGGCGCGAACTCGAATCAAGCGGGCGGATCAGGTTATCGTCATCTGTGGCAACAACGTGGACACGGCGACTGTGACGCTGTAGGCCGTCGCCGCGGTCATGGCATCGAGCGCCGTGCGCAGGCACGAAGCCGCCTGGCGAAACCATCCGTGCATCGCGATGACGAGAGCGGCTTGAAACTCGTCGTTAGCGCCGAGAGCTGAACCCGCGACGAAGACCGCTTCCCTTGCGTCGACGGGCAAGGCGAACACCCAAGCGTGTAGTTGAACTCGGGCAGCGTCAACAGACATTCCCTGGTGGTCGGTGGTTCGTAACAGTACGTCGGTCGGTAAGTTCATGGCTTCCGACCACGACTCCTCGGGCGCGAGGTCGGTTGGCGAAGGGCTGGGTCCGTCCGATAGGGCGAGCAGTGGTCGGCAAGGTAGGCGCGTCTACCTCGAAAGTTGTCCTTGGGGAGCAGCCGGTAGTCCTCGTCGAAATGGCCCACAATGACCTACTACCACATGGAGTGGCGAAAGCGCCGAAGGAGTACGACGGGACGCTGGTGCACTCAGGTACGTCCTCTGGCGAGTGGCGTACACGTGGGTGGCGCGATGAAGTCATGGATCACGTTGCTTGCACAGGACCAATGCAAGAGCCGCGTGTCGCACGGCGTCGTGATGACCATTCCGCAGTAGGGCCATGGGTGTCTCATCACCTAGTTCACTGTTCGGTTTGGTGACCCATGTGACGACAGCCCAACCTGGAGAGGACCGATGGCATGTAACTCCACCCTTCGAGCAGGGCGGGGCGGGGACTTCCGCGAGAAGTTCCGCGCGAAAGACAGTCTCAGCCTACGTCTCGACGGTCAATTTCGGGGCTGCCGCTGCGTCACCGGCGCGTTCACCTCTCCGCGTGAACAGTCCCCACAGCCGAACTCGACTACACGATCGGCGCGCAGCCGTACCCCGAGCCACCGCGAGCCCCCAACAATCGTGGGATCCGCGTAACGCTACTTGCGCACCACAGACTCCACCGTCTGGGCGAGAATCGCCTGTCCACCCACGCTCGGGTGGACCCCGCAACCCGTCATGGTGGTGCCCGTGTACAGCTGTGTGAGTAGCCCGGCGTTGCACGTGTTGCCCCCGGAGTACTGGGCCGCCTGGTTGAAGGCGGCGTAGCCGTCAGCGATCTCCACATTGAATCCAGCGCCGCCCTGGTCCAGGGCCTGATTGATCGCTTGGCTGCCTGCTGAGGCCAATCCGTTGGAGTAGTCCGTCGAGTAGTAGTTGACGAGAACGATCTGACCCTTGAAGTGGGCGGTGACCCGCAGTCCATGCAGGATGGTGGCCACGTTCTTCTTGATCGTTGCGAGCACGGGCGCCAACTCCGTCGGGGATGCGCACTGGTCCGTCGTGATCTCTTGGCAGATGAAGCCATCATTGGCCCCGATCATCAGCGTGATCAAACTGGTTCGCGGGTGCGCCTTCAAATACTGCAGTGCGTAGGCCATCTGGCTGCCCGTGTACGACACGTGCAGCGGGTAGAGCGATCGGTACCCCCCTGCCGCGAGCGTTCCCGTTGCACTGAGGTGATTCTCGCAGCCATTGCTCTGCGCACTGGCACTGAGGAAGCTCGACGAGGTCTCACCCGGGCACGAGGCGTTCGCCAAGTGCAGACCGAGAGCGGAGGCAACGTCCTCGGGGAAGCCGACGAAGTTGGCAGCCGAACTGTAGTCAGGGGCGGGCACCGTCGTCGATTCGCGATAGCCGAAGGAGACCGAGTCACCGAGTGCCAAGTAGTCGCTACCTGGCGTGACGTGCGCGACGTTCGGGAAGTGTCGAGCCGCGGGCGTGCTCGATGCGCTGGCCGAAGCACTGACGAGCCCCATCGACATCACGATCACCGCGCTCGCGTGACGAGCAACCGACCACATTCGACGATTCATGATTTCTCCCCTTGCTGCTAACCGCTACGTAGGAGTCGCGCACAACGACCTCACCTGGGTCTATCACGCCACCGGACTGGGCGGCGCAACGACCTGCGCCGCGAGGGCCACATCCAGGCGATGGAAAGCGAGATCCTAAAGCGCGCGACCGCCTGCTTCGCGAGGGGCAGTCTCCTTCCACGTTGATGCCCGGCTGGCCGGGAAACTCCGGGCCGTTGGATTATCGGTCAATCGAATTGGTAGTGAAAGTCCGCATAACTCCGGCGGAAACTACCTGTAGATGCGGAGGTGATCGCAATCAGAAGTCCTCGCCAGAGCGTGACAGCCAAGTAACTACACGATTGGCAGGGATTCCCGCACAGCCGAAGCACACGCGATCCACGAATGATCTCCGTATTGATGTTTCATAACTGCGTTCAACTCCATCACTCACAAGAATGATGTTACGTTCAATCGGTCAGGATCGAGTAAGGGGTATCCATGAAATCGCTTTTGCCCGTAATAATTCTTGTCATCATTGGGTTCGTAATCTACAAGGCAATTCAAGCAAACAAAGAAGAAACTTCGGAATCAAGGACAATCAAATCACTTCCACCAACCGTTCAACACACGGTTGCACTGATGGATACTTTATCCCAAAGCGCGTTCTTTAATGAATATGAGAAGAAGAAGAGGAAGAAGTCTGTTGCGTACATTGCTCTCGTACTGATCGGCTGGCACTACCTCTACTTACGCAAGGTTGGCGTGCAGTTTGCCTATTGGTTCACATTAGGTGGCTTCGGAATCTGGTGGATTGCCGACCTCTTTCGGATGCCAAATCTTGTTCGCAGTAGTAATGAAGTTATCGCCCGCGAAGCAATCCAGACTTTGTCTATCGGGAATCAGTTTCGCAACAACCCGAGCCTTAAGACTCAACAAAATACAACTCCCGACCTTGGTGGAACTGAGGTCTAACCGTCACGAAGTGATTGTTGTGACCGCACGTGGCCGTTTGGAAAAGGCGTGTGAGGTGTGATTGCATTGATCGTCTTGGGTCTCCCGGGGATTTGATCGCACCCTTGAAATAAGAACTTGTTATTTTGACCAGTTGAGACCACCCGCATACCTTTGAACTGGTCACCCCACTGTTACAGAAGCGTCCCCCCCGTGTGATTGTGTAGAGGTTATGTGGCGCTTCGGAAATGCGCGGGGTCCTGGCGGTGAGTACGAGCCGGTGACAAGGGGCTGAGGCAAGACGGGGGCTCTGCAAATCTTTAGGTAGTTGACGCCTAGAGATTGGAAGAACCCCCGTGGAAACAGACCCTACCCGCATGTGCGAGATCCTGGTC
>JAJZSX010000078.1 GCA_021849435.1 Actinomycetes bacterium
GGTCCTCGCGCTCGACGAGGCCGGCTACCGGTTTCATCGGATCGCTGGGACGAGCGCGGGCGCCGTCACCGCCAGCATCGTTGCGGGCATCGTTCAGTCGGGCGACGACATGTCGACGCTTCGCGCGACGCTGCAGTCCCTCGACTTTCGGCGGTTCATGCCCGAGGGGAAGCTTCACGAGATGATGGGTCGCACCGCGGGCCACGTCGTCAAGATCGTGACCGACGCGGCGCTCCTGACCAGTCGTGAGGGGCTGTACTCCGGGGACTACCTCGACGAGTGGTTGAACCCGTGCTGCATGACCAGCTCGGAATCAGGACTTTCGGTGACCTCGCGCTGACGGAGGCCGACGACCCCGAACTGAAAGAGTCGTCGGGCCGCCAGTATCGGCTGGTCGTCTACACGTCTGACCTCACCCGCGCGCGATTGGCGTGTTTGCCGTACCACTACGTGACCTACGGCGTCGAATCCGACGAGCAAGACCCCGTGCGCGCGGTCCGTGCTTCGATGTCGGTGCCCTTCTACTTCGAGCCGGTGCACTTCCAAGCCCGCGAAGCCACCGTCGAGGTGGCGGCGCCCGGCGGTTCTTCCAGGCTCGTTCGATTCCCGGCGGGCGAACACACGTGGGTGGATGGGGGACCGCTGGCGAAGTTTCCGATTCACACCTTTGACCGCGCCGACAGTTTGTCGCCGCGGTGGCCGACGATCGGCATCAAACTCTCGCAGCTCCAAACCGACTACTCGACCACCACGTTCCGCGAGTCGGCGATTGCGGTGGCTGTGCGATGCCTCAAGACGATGATGAACGAGTGGGAGACTATCGCCTCGCACCAGTCAACGGCCGGGCGGACGATCTTCGTCGACAACATCGGGTTGAACTTGATGGACTTCGACTTGACGCCACAGCAACTCGACAAGCTCTTCCTCAACGGCGTGGACGCCGCGATACGGTTCGTCATCGATGCGGCGAAGCAGGGCGGTGTTCCCCGCCGGTGACGCCACGGCTGGTCAGCCGACGCCGAACAGTCGCGAAACGTCGATCGAGCCAGCAGTGCTCTCGTTGACTGGGTGGAGGATGGTGCGCGGTGAAACTCGTGCGCCGTGCGCCAAGATGTGACGGTGAAGCGGTGGGCATGGTCGTTGGTGCTGCTGGCGGCAGCCTTGGTGGTCGTCGCGCTTTACGCACCACGGGCGATTGACGCCGCCACCCCGACCACGGTGGAGCACCCGTGCGGGGTAGCCACTGCGGCGCGCTATGACCACGTGGTGTGGATCGTGCTCGAGAATCAGGGCTACTCGGTCATCGGCTCGCCCGACGCGCCCTTTCTCAACCACCTCGCATCAGTCTGCGGTTTGGCGACGCGAAGCTTCGCCGTCACGCACCCAAGTCTGCCCAACTACATCGCGTTGACCGCTGGTTCGACCTTGGGCGTCCGTGACGACGGCGAGCCGGCGTCGCATCCGCTGAGCGCCCCCAGCATCTTCTCCCAGCTCAGGGGCGGCTGGCGCTCATTGGAGGAATCGATGCCGAGCGCGTGCGACCGGGTCACGAGCGGAAGTTACGCGGCACGGCACAACCCGGCCGTGTATTACGTCCCGTTGCGTTCGGCCTGCGCTCGTCAGGACGTACCGCTGACATTCCCCCTTCACCTCGGTGCTCGCTTCACCTTCATAACGCCCAACGTCTGTGATGACATGCACAGTTGTCCGATCGGAGTCGGTGACGCGTGGCTCCACCGGGTTGTCAACGACATCGTCGCGAGTGCACCGTATCGCGCGCACACGCTCGCGCTGTTCATCACCTTCGACGAGAATGACCTCGCGGCCTCGAATCAGGTGGCTACCTTCGTCGTCGCACCAACGGTGCCCCGTGGCCTTCGCGTGGCGCTGACCTTCACCCACTATTCGCTGCTTCGAACGACCGAGACGTTATTGCACGTCGGGCTACTCGGTGCGGCGCGATCGGCTCCTTCGATGGTGCAGCCATTCCACCTCTGAGGCCGCATCGTCTTCGCTCGACGCAATCGCGCGCCAGTCTCTACGCGACAATGGGTCAGTGGAGTCTCCTCGCACTGCTGGTACTCGCCGTTTCTCTTCATCCCGAATTCGTCTTGAGGTGGAACGAGGTGGGACTGAGTAACTACGGCGTACACCTGCGAACCGTCGTCCCCTACACGCTGGCTCTCGGACTCGGTGGTGGCTCGGCACTCATGTCGGCTCGTTCGATGGTCGCGTCGAATCGAACCGGTCGGCACCTGAGATTCATTCTGAACGTGTACGGCACGCTCGTGCTCTTGATCCTCGCGAGCACGTACGGTTACCGCTTGAATCCGTCGCTCCGATTGGTCCACGTCACGATCAACGTGGTCACCGCACTCTTCCTCTCGGGAGCCTCGACGTGGCTCTTCGTTCGGATCCTCTCGCGATCAAGCACGTTCTGGCTTGTGGTGCAACTCACCGGCTTTGTGTTGGCTGTGGTTGATTTCTTGAACCTTCTCCACGTGCTCTTCATCGCTCAACTGCTGATTGGTGTCGGCTTCGGAGTCCTCGTGGTTCGCGCGGTGCGCTGGAGCAATCCGTGACGCGAGCTGATTACTGATCTGATCGATTCACGGTCGCCGATGACCGGGGGCGGTTGGTGCGTGAATCGTCGAGAGACGGTTCTGTCAGCAACTCTCTGTGGCCAGGATCGACGCCGAGTACCCCAACGGGATTCGAGCACGAGGCGTCACCTTGAAAGGGTGTTGTTGTTAGAGACGACTTTCCCGGAGGGACGGACCGATCCAAGGGGAGAAGGAATATTTAGCTCTCACTGATTAAGGCCATTGACTGTTGGCTCACTCAGTCGATCATCGATAGTCAAGGCGTCTTTTGACGTGTTCTTCGGTAATTCCGGCGTTCCTGCAGAGGACCTGGTGAGAGACCTCGACACACCCTGACACCGGTTACGTTATGGAAGAGTTGTGGAAGATTCCGTGCGCCTGAGGTCGCACGGGTCTCCGTGCAGTCAACACCGTCATTGATCGCGGTCCGACGGTGCGCCCACAAAGCAGGTTTCGAGGAAGCGAGGAGCAATCATGAAGGTAGTCATCACGGGTGCCCGCGGCAAGGTTGGTCGCGCCGCGACCCGAGCCCTGCTTGACGCGGGTCACGAGGTGCTCGCGACCGATCTGGCCCGGCCCGTATTTGATCGGGAGCCGGTGGGAACACCCCGGTACCAGATGGCTGATCTCACCGACGCAGGTGAGGCGTTCGCGGTCATCCGTGGGGCCGAGGCTGTCGTGCACTGCGCCGCGATTCCCGAACCATCGGGCAATCCGCCGCAAGTGGTGTTTCGCACCAACCTGATGGCGACGTTCAATGTTCTCGAGGCGGCCGTGCGCTTTGGGGTGAAGCGTTTCGTGAACATCTCGAGTGAGACCGTGCCCGGTTTTTTCTTTCCCGAACGCGAGTTCCTTCCCGACTACGCGCCAGTCGATGAGCTTCACCCGGTGCACCCGCAGGATCCGTACGCCTTGTCCAAGCACTTCGGCGAGCAGCTGATGACCGCTGCCGTTGAGCGCTCGGACATTCGGTGTATTTCGCTGCGTCCGAGTTGGGTCCAGAACGAGGACAACTACGAGCAGAATCTCGGCCCCCAGGTGCGCGACGCCGCGGAACTCAGTCCTAACCTGTGGAGTTACGTGGACGTCTATGACCTCGCCGACGCGATCGTCTTGGCCGCGGAGTCGGAACTCCCCGGGCACGAGGTCTTCTACATCGCGTCGCCGGACAACGTTGGGGGGAGGAACTTCGCTGAGATTCTTCAGCAGTACTACGGGGGGCAGATCGAACTGCGGCCCCTATCGCGCCCGGATGCGTCGGGCATCTCCTGTGAGAAGGCCTACCGGATGCTCAACTGGACGCCGAAGCGGTCCTGGAGGGACTACTTGGACGTTGACGGGAAGGCGCTCACGCGCGCCTGAGAACTGATTGTGCCGCGTGCCTGAACTGGCCCCAGGCGGCAGCAGTATTCGATTGAATTGAGTCGATCGCGCTCGAGGACGCAGCGATCGAACAGCCACGTTGACGCCGAGCAGTGGGCTTCGAGGTTACTTCTCGACGCAGATCACGTTCTCGTTGGTGGGGGTGTTTGCTTTTACCGTCAACGCACGAGTTCCACGGCAACGGTACGTGCCGCCACCGTACAGGGGAGAGGAACCCGTCAACTGGTACGTCCCCACCGGGACTCGAAATTCGAAGTTCCCGCTGGCCGGAACCGCGACGCCAAAGAGCTCGCCGCCTTTGGCCGTCGCCCAGACCGTTCCCGGGTACGGCCGGTACCCCGAAGACTGGCCCGGTCCACCGTTGGCTTCGAGTCGGCCCTTGATGAATCCCACCGGCGATTTTTCTACGACCCCGGCGCTGACGTTGAAGTAGTCCTTGGTACAGACCGGTACTCGCTCGGGCAGGGCGAAGTACTGCGACGGCCACGAGTCACTGGCGACCTTCGGGTTCGCGATCACTTCAATTCCGTCAGCGTATTTCGGTGCGCACGAACTGCCGTGCACGCGGACCAGCTCTTTGAATTGGGCGGTCGAGATTGAGCCGATCGAGACAGAGGCGTAGGCGAAGTCGCCGTGACCCAGGACCAAAGCCGGGTAGGCGACGGTTCCACTCAACGAGCTGATTCCGACCGGCCGGTGGGACGGTCCACTGACCGCCTGCACGGGGACGTTGTCGACGATGGGTGCGCACGCTGCACCGAGGTTCTTGAACCACAGCGTCGCCCGGAAGCCGGCGGATGATGAGTAGGTGCCCCGCGGTGGGCTCATGGAGACACGAAGTTGGCTCGCACGACAGGTCGCGGCTGACGTTGCCGGTTTCGATGAAGCACCGAGCGAAGGTGTGATGAGTGGGGTCATCGAGAGCGCTGCGCCGGCGATGGCCGTGAAGGCGACTGTCGTGAGTGGGTACCGGAACGGTAGCGACATGAATGGCCCTTTCCTACTTGTAGGAGTCGGCGACGACAGTCATCAGACCGGCGGTGGGGTGGATGAAACGAGTTTGCGGTGACGTTGGACCCCGGAGATCGATGACCGCTCGCACCGGCGCGGCAACGGGACACGCTTGGAACTCCGCGGTGTACTCCGGTGCCACCCCGTATTCGGTGATCGTGACCGATGACAGGAATCCGGAACGCCAGGTCCCGGCGACGGCGTCGCCAACGATGCGCCCGCACGGCGGCGGCGAGATGTTGACTGCGATCGTTGACGTGCCAACCGTGCCGACGATCCTCCACGGCAGCGAGAACTGCTCCTGCGCGTTGGCCAGTTGCGCCGGATAGAGCCGTCCGCAGCGCACGCTCTTGGCGATGTAGATCACGGCGGGTGAACCAGAGGACTGGCCCACGACAACCGCCGCCATCCCGCTGTACGGGGCTCGTCGAAGGAGTTGTTGTGTTGATGGCCCGGCCGTCTGCATCGGACAGTGATACAGGGTGTTCTCGTAGGCGAGGCCCACCCACGCCGTAACCTTGTCGACCACCGGTACGCCGCGGACGTGCTTCGTGATGGTCACCACTCCGAAACCGAGCGAGCCTTGTGGTTGCTTCGAATACCCTTGCAGCTGCGAGGTCGCCCAGATTCGTCTCGCGAATCCAGATGCGTCCGTCGGCGTCTTCATCGAGGTCGGGGCTGGCGTGACGGTGAGCACCCCGTTATCCAGTTGGAACGGGTGGATGTAGCGGTGACGCCGGACATCAAAACCCACCACCGCGCTGGTTCCGGTCAGTGTGATTCGTTTATCCGTTGTGACCTTCCCGTGCGAGACCGGTGACTGCACGCTCTGGTGTGGTCCACTAGCGGCCTTCTGAATGATTGCTGGCGCCGAGCTGAAGAGGGACACCGCTCCCGTTATCGCCAACGCTACGGCCGCGGCGCTCGCGCCGACGAGCGCGGGCCAACGTCGCCACGCGGGATTCCGTACTGTCCGGGGCTCGGGTACGGTGCCACTGATTCGCGCCGTGATCTTCGACATGAGTTGCTCGTGCTGCACGAGTTCATCGAGGGTCTCGTCAGTGAGGTCACGCGCGGGGTCGATGCCGGCCATCACGTTTCCGACAAGGTCTTCTTTCACGAGTTGGCCCCCCTTCGTCGTAGTGGCGACACCGTTGTCTCGGTGTTGGATTGGTCGAGCCGCTCACGGAGATGTTGTCGAGCCCTCGAGAGCCGGATACCTGCGGCCTTCTCGCTGCATCCGAGCACGATAGCCATCTCGCGATACGAGAGCTTCTCCCAGTAGGTGAGCTGGATCAGCTCTCGGTCGTGCGGGCTCAGCGCACCGAGCGCGGCGAGTAACGCTTCGACGTCTTCTCCGGTGAAGCGAGGGCTCGCGAACTCGCCTTCACGCTCAAAGGCGAGCCGAGCCTCCAATCGCATGGACCGCTGACGTCCGCGAAGCAGGTTAGCGAGAACACGTCCAGCAATGCCGTAGAGCCAAAACAACTCCTCATCTCGAGGGGGCAGTTCGTCGAAGCGTCGCCAGACAACAACGAACGTTTCAGCGACGAGGTCCTCGGCGGCGGAAGGATCGTCGAGACGGCGCAGTCCGTAGCGCAAGAGGGCGTTGCGGTGTGTGACCACAACTCGTGCAAACTCTTCATCCCGACTGGACACCAGTTTCCTCGATTGACCCATCACAACTACATGTCCGAATGGCGCGAATCCCTTCACACGATTCTGGTTGAGCGCGAGGGGAAGTGGACGGAACCTCACGTTCGACGTCGACGAAGGGATTCGCCGGTATGTCACCCTGAGTCTTGGCAATGAAGCGCCCCGGGTATCCCGGGGTCGCGATCGCTCTACCAACGCCCAGTCCGACGGCGTAGGCGGTTGACGAGGTTGGGGTCACCTCGACCAGACTGGCGGATTCGATACGGGCCACTCGTGTCGACTCCTGGAACTTGAGGTTGTCGCCGTGCTGGACAGAGCCGGTTTGGGTCCGTGATTCAGACCGGGGCCCAACGCGGTAGACGATCGCCACACCATCGGGCGTTGGGATGATCGGGTGTGGCAACACGTGCGGGCCCGTGGCGAGGACGGTCCTTGACTGCGACGTCGGTCGCGAGAAGGTCGTTGTCGCCGATGGTCGTCGGCCCTAGCGCCTCCTGGTTGACCGGCACGGCGGAGCGGGTGAAAGTACACTGGCGTTGATATGGCCCGTTCTCGTCATTCAGGGCCGCCGGATGGCGTGTCGCTCGGCGAGGTGCCCAATGCCCACCGGTTGCGTGCGCTGGCCGGTGCTATCGACGAACGGACGGGAGCGCCGCGGCGCGTAAGTCGTCGCCAACGTCGAACGGGACGGCGACACTCGCGCGCGCGGCCGTGGTGGATCGCCCTGGGGGTTATCGGCATCGTCATCGTGCTCATCATCGCGGGTGGCGCCGGCTACCTCTACTATCTCAACTCCAAGATCCATCGCGTCGCGGTCGGCAACCTCACCTCCCAGTCGACAACGGGCGCCGACGCGGGCACCCAGAACATCCTCATGATTGGCTCCACATCGCGCTGCGCGTTGAAGGTGCAGAATGCCGCTTACGGTCTGTGCTCAGCCGGGGTGAACGGCGTCAACAGCGATGTCATCATGATCCTGCACCTCAACCCCACCACCCGGGCACTGTCGATCCTGTCGATCCCGCGCGACCTCTTCCTGCCCAACGCGCGCTCGGGCCCCGATGGCGGCTACAAGATCGACGCCGCCCTCTACCAGGGTCAGTCGCAATTGATCAAGGTGATTCGCGAGGACTTCGGCATCGGGATTCAGCACTCGGTCGAATTGAACTTCGACACCTTTGCCAACGTGGTCAATGCGCTGGGCGGCATCAACATGTACTTCCCCATGCCAGTCTTTGACGCCTACTCGGGTCTCAACATCCCGCGGGCCGGTTGCGTGCACCTCGACGGCTACCACGCGTTGCAGGTGGTGCGGGCCCGTCACCTGCAGTACCGGCCCTCAAGCGTGAAGACCGGTGTCCACGCCTACTGGCCCTATGAACTGCAGAGCGACCTCGGGCGGATCAACCGTGACCACGAGTTCTTGCGTGTCCTTGCGTCCACTGTGTCCAAGCAAGGACTGGGAAATCCTGTCACCGACCTACGTCTGGTGAACAGCGTGGCCGGCCAACTTGAGTTCGACAATGCCTTCACCACCTCGGACATGGTGCACCTGCTACTCACCTTCCACTCCGCCAAGATCAACGGGGCGCCCCAGCTCACCATCCCCGTTTCGGTCGGCCCGAACGTCTCGTACGTCTACGGCGGCTTCCCCAAGGGTGAGATCGAGTTTCCGTCGCTGGTGCCCGACATGCACGCCATCGATCAGTTCCTCCAGATCAGTCCGAACACGAACACCCTCACCGGTCGGCCGCTACCAGCGCCCTCGTCGGTCACGGTGTCCGTGGTGAACGGGTCGGGCGTTCCCAACCAAGCCGCAACGACCCTCAACTCATTGGTGGCCCTGGGGTTTCGCGGAGCGGGTACGGGCAATACGCCCGTGCTAGCCACACAGCTCGAGACCTTGGTCGAGTACGCCTCGCCGGCCACCATCGGTGCCGCCGAGGCAGTGGCCCATTCGATGACCGGTGCAGTCACCATCATGCAAGCTCCTACCGCGAACGGCGCCCAGGTGACGGTGGTGACCGGCACCCAGTTCGCGGTCAACCAGCCAGCGCCGGCCTCGACACATACCACGACGCACACGACGACGCATTCCACCACGCCGACGACGACGGCATCGTCGGCAGCCGCGGCTGCGGCTGCGGCTGCGGCCGCCAGCGCCGGTTTCCAGCCACCCTCGATTTCGAACCCGACGTTGGCGCCCTGGGACCCCCGAGCCTGTTCGCCAGGCATGCCGGTGCGCTCGGTCCCCTAACCACGTGTGCCGTTTTAGGCGAGGCCGGACGAAGTACACGAAAGAGTTGGCCATTTCTCG
>JAJZSX010000079.1:0-3214 GCA_021849435.1 Actinomycetes bacterium
TGGCTTAGGAATCGGGGTCCGGCCACGACGGCGAGACCAATCTCTCGGTTATCGCCTGACTCGCGGTACTCGCCGGCATCGCCGCCTCAGAGGCACTCTGCATACGTCACCTTGGCTACTACGCCAAAGTGCAAGATCACCTTGACGCGGTTGACGTGCTGCTTGAGACCGGCACACCAACCGGTTGGGGGAACTAACTCACCTCTCGCGTTGGCATCTCGTTCTTCATCTCTTTTCAATCGGTGACGACTTGGGGCATCTTCAACCTTCTACGCGAATTGGTCCTACTTCACTCGTGCGACGGAGATTCCTATCTCACGACGAAGGAAGTCCGCCTGTTCGGCGAGAGAAACAGAGGAAATTCGAGCGGCCGGAGCCACGCTGTCAAAACCGTGATAAGTGCTTAGAAAATGTCGAAAGTCGACTGCCACCCCTGCCGCGACGAGACGGTGCCCGTAACTCAGAGCATCGTCACGCAGGGGATCTTCGTCGGCAGTAATGATCATGGTCCGTGGAAGACCGGCAACGTCATCGTAACGAGCGGGCACGCACCGTGCACGCACGTCATCGGGAGCGTCAGCGAAGTACGTCGACCACATCATGCGAGTACGCCGTCCGTCCCACGGCTCGCTGACTTCGAAGGTTCCCATCGAGGTCAGTCGCGAATCGTCGTCGATCGCAGGATAGATCAGTAACTGACAGCGCAGTGGCGTGGATGAGTTGTCGCGCGCGTACAGTGCCGTCACGGCGGCCAGACATCCCCCCGCGCTCGCACCGCCCACCCCCATCCGCGTGGAGTCGAGATCGAGCTCGTCAACATTGGCGACCGCCCAGTCAAACGCGTCGAATGCGTCATCCACGGAGGCCGGGCATGGATCCTCGGGTGCCAACCGGTACCCCACCGAGATCACGTCGCTGTTTGACTCCGCACAGAGATACAGGCACCGGTCGTGTTCGGAGTCGAGATCGCCGAATACAAACGCTCCACCATGAAAGAAGAGCAAGACCCCAGCGGGTCGCGGCGCTCCGTACGCTCGATAGATCCGCACGGGGATTTCGTGGGATCCACGACGGCTCACAACGGCGAGATCGCGCCACGTCACCGCGCCACTGGTCCCGTAGCCACTGGGCACCACCGGTTGCAGGGCCTTTTGTAACAGCCTCGTGCCGGGAATGTCATTCATATCGTTGGGCAGCGGAGTCGCAATGGCGGCAGCGAGTTCGGGGTCAATCGGCACGATCGTCCCTCCTTCTCCGTTCTCAGAGTCCGGGAGGCAGACCCGGGCAGAACACGCCGAGATCGTGCGCAGCGAGTGGCGTCACGTCGATTTCCAGATACGGCCACAGAGGCAGGCTGGTCAACTTCTCATGCAGCACCGTGGCGTCGGGTGCCGACCAGATCGCCCGATTCGCGAAGCGACCGGGCACACGCCAGATTGCTCGAATCACGCCTTCCGCCGACAACTCCTCACCGCGACGCCGCTCTCCCTCTATGAGACGCTGACGTTCATCGGACGGCAGGTCCCACGGCAGGTGCACTTCGATCGCGATCAGGAATTCCACGACGACGCTCTGTGCCCAACATCGGAAGTCCGCTTTGGCGGACCGACGCTCGCTGCTTTACGATAGGTGGTCGTGACCTCGGTCACCCGCGGAGTGCCACCTCCGAGGAGCTCGAGCAGGAGTTCGGCAGCCATCGCGCCGATCTCGAAGTGGTCACGCTGGATGGTTGCCAGCGGGGGATCGAGGAACTGGGCCAGGGGAACGTCGTCGCATGTTACGAGGGAGACGTCGTCGGGAATACGGACCTTGGCCTCGCGCATTGCCTTCAGAACCCCGACCAGGATCTGGTTGCTGCCGGCGATGATGGCGCTCGGTGGGTCGTCCCCGGTGAGCAGGGCGAGCGCGGCGAGGTGGCCGTGCTCGGCGGTGAACTGACCAGAGCGCACGATTGCGGTGATCCCAAATCGGCGTGCGACCCGGCGTAATGCCGCCCCCCTCGCCCTGGAGGGTCGAACAGTCGTCGGTCCATTCACCAATGCGATGCGGCGGTGACCGAGCGAGACAAGATGCTCGACCGCGGCCGTGATGCCGTCCTCGTGTCGGGCCAGAACGGATGAGATGACCGCGCCATTGACGCCACGCACCTCGCGATCGACGAGGACGAGGGGAACTCCCGCGCGGCTCAACGCTTCACGGGTCTCATCGGACTCCTCGTCGGTCATCGAAACGAGCATTCCGTCGACCCGACGCTGGGCGAGCAGGCGGATGTTCTTCGCGTCCGTACTCGCGTCGATCATCGAATTGGTCAATAGCATCGAGTAACCCGCGTCCTGGAGCTTCGTCTCGGCGCCGAGGGCGATCTCCGACAGGAGCGGATTCGAGATGTTGCCCACGACGAACCCGACGGTCATGGTGGCCCCGCTGCGAAGGCTCTTCGCGATCAGGTCTGGCTGGTACCCCAGCGCGGCGACCGCGTCGAGGACGCGATTGCGCATCACCTCCGAGACGTTCGGGTGCCCGGAGAGCACGCGTGAGACCGACGACGGCGCCACGCCGGCGCGACGCGCGACCTCCTCCATGCTGATGCGGTCGGTCGGCGAACGTTGAGCGATCGGCGTCGTCAGTCTCTCTCCACTCGGTGCTTGTCGATGTAGTCCCAGTTGAGCTCCCACCCGTATCCGGGGGCATCCGAGAGTACCAATTCGCCGTCGTCCAACGGCGGACGATTGACGATCATGTTCCACCAGAACGGATCGCGACGCGGATGGAAGCACTCGACGACGGATCCGTGCGGCTGACTCGCCACCAGGTGCGACGAGACCTGGGGCTCCTCGTGGTGTCCCATGGCAACGCCATAGCTGTGCGCGATGGCCGCCGTCCGGCGCCAAACCGTAGGGCCGCCCGACCACGAAGCGTCGAAGTTGCAGAAGTCGATAGCACCGAGCTCCATGAGATTTCGGCATCCCACCGGAGAGAACTCGGTCTGCCCGGCGCAGACGGAGATGGAGCCCTTCATGCGAACGTCGCGCATTCCACGAGCGTCATTCTCCCACATGACCGGCTCCTCGAACCAGATGATGTCGAGGTCCGCGATGCGCCTAGTCAACTCGATCGCCTGGGTCACGGTGTAGCCCTGGTTGGCGTCGATACTGATGAGAAAGCCCGTCGGCGCGGCCGCGCGGGCTCGAGCGACACGCTCGGCATCAGCGGC
>JAJZSX010000079.1:3224-8855 GCA_021849435.1 Actinomycetes bacterium
AGCGGCGGGGTCCGCTCCGCCCACCTTCCATTTGACTCCCGCCAGCCCCAGGTCAACATAGGACTGGATCTCCTCTTCGATCGTGCCCAGAGGTTCGCCGTAGTATCCACCGATTGCGATCAGCGAAACTCGGTTGCGAAAACCACCCCACAGGCGCCACAGCGGCTGACCAAGAGCCTTGCCCACTGCGTCCCAAATGGCGGCGTCGACTCCGGCGAGGGCGACCAGCCCGTGTCGCCGATCACGCAGGATGTCGAACGTCGCCGGGTGGCCAGCCTCCCAACACCGCTCCGTCGCCATGGCGTCAAGTCCGATCACCGCCGGAGCGATCTCGTTGTGGACGATGGCGTCGATGTCGAGCAGGCCAGCGTCCTCATCTCCGGTGTAGGCCTCGCCTATAACCCCGTCCGCGGTGTGCACGCGAGTGACGATCGTCGCGCGGTGCGTCATGTGGTAATGGCTGCCCTTGAAATCAGCCCCGAGGGGGGCGCGGATCGGTATCGTCTCGATACGCGTGATCACCAGGGGGCTCACTGCCGCTCGCGAGTCTGACGACTCCTTGACCTCACTTGCGCCCATGATCGACCCTCTCTCGCCGTGTCTCCGCGGTCTGAATTCGTACGATAGCGCATTCCGGTATCGATTCCAAACAGAATACGATACTGTCCGCGAGGCGCAGCCACCGACTCAGCGAAGGGACAAATAATACCCACGATGACCGCGTCCGTGGGTAGCCAGGCCGATCTCGACAAAGGACGCAGGTGCTCTTGCACACCCTGAGCCAACTTGGTATCGTTTCCAGACATCTGGATTTGTCAGGGTTGTTCACCTGTTGGTTGATGGGGGCAGATAGGTGGTCGAAGAGCAGAGTGGCGTCGGAGTGGCCAATGCCAACGTCCCGGTTGGCTCTGACGGCGCCGTCGCGAGCGCTGCGACGCCAGTGCTCGAATTGCGTGACATACGCCGCAGCTTCGGCGGCCTTCAAGCGCTACGCGGCATCAGCCTCGACCTTCGAGCCGGCGAGATCGTCGGACTGCTCGGTGAGAACGGCGCGGGCAAGTCGACACTGGTGAAGATCCTCACCGGGGTCCTGCAACCCGACGCGGGCCAAATCCTCGTTGAGGGAAACGCGCGCGTCATCAGCAACCCCCGCGTCGCCCACGACCTCGGGATCGCGGCAACCTACCAGGAACCCGCGGTGTTCCCGGACCTCGACGTGGCCGAAAACCTCTTCGTCGGCCGTCAACCCGTGCGCGGCGGCGTCGTCGACTGGGCCCAGATGTACTCGACGGCGACTGCCACTTTCTCGGAAATGGGAATCGATCTCGATCCGCGCGCCCACGTGTACCAATTGGGCATCGCCGATCGCCAATTGATCGAGATCGCCAAGTCACTTATCTCGGGAGCACGCGTCCTCATTCTGGACGAGCCCACGTCCGTACTCTCGAGCCGCGAGGTTCGCTCGCTGTTCAGGATCCTCGCCTCGCTGCGCGATCGCGGAATCTCCCTGGTGTTCGTAAGCCACAAACTCGACGAAGTGAAGAAATTGACGGACCGCGTAGTGGTCCTGCGCGACGGGACTCTCATCGACGAGCGAGAAACATCGACGGTGGACATCCCCGAACTCGTCAAGATGATGTGCGGTCGCGAGATCGGCGACCTCTACCCGACGCCGACGCGGATGAGTGGCGACGTACTGCTCGAGGTCTCGCACCTCACGCGACACGGCTACTTCGAAGACGTCTCCTTTACCTTGCACCGCGGCGAGATCTTGGGCTTTGCCGGGCTGGTTGGCGCGGGTCGCACTGAACTGGCCGAGGCCATCTTCGGGGTCGCGCCGGCGGATTCGGGCGAGATGAAGCTCGAGGGTCTGCCCTACACGGCCACGTCGCCAAGCCACGCGGTGCGCTGTGGCATCGCCTACCTGCCCGAGGACCGATTGTCGAACGGTCTTGTCATGGGCCTGCGAGTTCCCTACAACATGACGATGACGGTGTGGAATCGCGTCGCCAATCGCTTTGGGCGATTTCGCACCCGCGTAATGTACCGCCAGGCCACTGTCCTCGCCGAGAGGGTGCAGCTCCAGGCTGGGCGCCTGGACCAGATCACGAGTTCCCTTTCGGGCGGCAACCAGCAGAAGGTCGTCCTTGGCAAGTGGCTCGCCACCGAGCCGCGCATCCTGATCCTGGACGAGCCGACCCACGGGATTGACGTAGGCACCAAGGCGGAGGTCCTCGGGATCGTGGCCGATCTCGCCGCAACCGGAGTCGCCGTAATCATCATCTCCTCCGAGCTCGAGGAAGTACGTGCCATGAGTACCCGCCTTCTCGTCATGCGCTCGGGTCGCCTCGTCGCGGAATTCGAAACTCCGGTCGACGCCCACCTTGTCCTTTCGGCTGCCTCTGGCGTCATCGAATCAGCGGGTGCGAAATGACCACCGCCCCCGCCCCGGCAACTGCGCACGCCACGGGAGCAATGGGACGGCTCTTACGCCAGAGCGAGGTGGTTCTTCTTCTGATCATCGTCTTGATCACGGCGGTCGCCGCCGTGATGATGCCAGACTTTCGTACGTTCTCCAACATCAACTCGGTGCTGAACACCGCAGCGCTCGTAGCCGTACTCGCCATCGGTGAAGCGGCCGTCATCATCGCGCGCCAGATCGACCTCTCGGTGGGTGCCATCCTCGGCATCACCGCGTATCTCGACGGTGAGTGGTCACGGCACTTCAGCGGATGGCTCGGCCCGATAGCCGGAGTTGCGATGGCCCTTCTCATCGGAGCCGTCTTCGGAATCGGCAACGCCTTCTTGATCGACGTCTTCAAGATGCCCGCCATCATCGCGACGCTGGCGACCCTCTCGATCTATACAGGGATTCAGATCATCGTGAACAACGGTTCACAGCTCTATCTGACCCAAGTGCCCAAGTGGATGGCGAATCTTCGGGGTGAGGCGTGGTTCGGAATCGGCAGCTTCATTTGGATCGCAGCGATCTGCACACTCCTCGTCAGCCTGACCTTACGCCGTACCCGTTTCGGACGCGACGTATACGCGCTGGGGTCGAACCCCGGTGCGGCCGTCTACCTCGGGGTGAAGGTCCGTGTGCGGACCTATCAACTCTTTGCGCTGTGCGGTGCCCTTGCCGGACTCGCCGGCCTGATGTACACGTCGCAGTACGGCAACGTAGACGCCACGGCCGGCAGCGGGATGAACCTGATGGCCATCGCCGCCGCCGTGGTGGGCGGCGTCAGCCTCTTCGGAGGATCAGGGTCGGCCGTGAGCCCGGTACTCGGCGCCGTCCTGCTCGGCGAGATCCAGAACATCCTTGAATTGACCCGGATCTCGACCTTCGCGGAGCTGACGCTCCAGGGCGTCGCGATCGTCGTCGCCGTGGCAACCTACGCCTCGGTGAGCCGGCGCCTCCGTCGACCGGTGCGGCGCGAATCACAACCCGAACTGGTCGCCGTCGCGGCACTCGCGGAACGGGTCGGCCATGTCTAAGGTCCTACGACTCCTCGGGCGCTGGGAGATGGGCCTCGTCGTGCTGATCGTCGTAGTCGCTATCGTCGGCCAAGCCGTCGACCACGACCTGATCTCCAGTTTTAACCTGCAAACGACCGCGCTAAATAACGTCGTACTGCTCTGCCTCGCCCTCGGCCTCACTCCGGTCATCATGACGAGCGACATCGATCTCTCCGTGGTGGGGACGCTGGCCCTCGTCGGAGTCATCACCGGTGACCTCACCGCTCACGGCGCCTCGACGTGGCTCGCCATTTCCCTCGGTCTGCTCGTCGCGCTCGTGTGCGGGCTCGTGAACGGTCTGCTGGTCGTCTTGTTTGACCTGCCTGCCCTCGCCGTGACGCTGGGCACCCTCAGCGCCTACACGGGTGCCTCCTTCCTCGTTCTCAAGGGTCTCGCCATCACTACGTTCCCGAGTTTTATCGTGACCTTGGGAAGCGGCAATATCGGCTCCACCGAGTTCCCGATATCCGTCGTGGTCGTGCTCGGCATCGGTGTCGTGCTGACCTACGTCATGCATTTCAGCATCTTTGGCCGCGACGTACTGGCCATTGGGGGATCGCGCAAGGCCGCGCTCTTCTCGGGCATCCCCGTGAACCGTGTGCGCATCGTGACCTTTGTCATCTCGGGATTCCTCGCTGGAGTAGCCGGCCTCTTGTTCCTCGGCAACTATCAGACGGCTCAGGCTGGCATGGGAGCATCCGAACTCCTTCCCGCGGTCACTGCGGTCATCCTCGGCGGCGTCAGTGCCTACGGCGGCACCGGCACAGTGCCTGGGGTGATTCTCGCGGGGATCCTGCTCGCCCTCCTTCAGGCCGCGCTGGGCCTCCACGGATTCTCGGGCGAAGGCCAGACGATGGCCGTCGGAATCCTTCTCATCATCGCAATCGGGATGCCCTCGGTGTTCAGCACGCTCCGCGTGCGGATGCGACGGCACCGAGGCACCAAGTCCGTATTGACAGTCGAGGGCGCATAGCCAGAAAGGTGGGGGGACAGCAGTCGTAGTACCAGCCGTTGACATGGTGTCGGCGGTTCAAAAAACAGCATTTGGAGGACTAATGATCAACAAGAAAGGCGCCGTCAGATTGATGGCGACATTGGCAGTGGTCACTGCAGCGGCGCTCCCAGTCGCCTTCACGGCGGGTGCCGGGGCCGCGGGCAAGGTCAAGGTGTTCATGATTCCCAAGTTCACTGGAATCGCGCCATTCACCCAGGCTGCCGCGGGCTGCAAGAGCGAGGGAGCCAAACTGGGCTTGATCTGCAACTACGGCGGACCGACGACTGCGTCGGCCACGGACCAGGTCAACTTCATCAACAACGCCGTCGCTTCGGGGTACAAGGGCATCCTGATCTCGAACGACGACGCGGCCACCACGAATCCGGCGCTCGTTCGCGCACGTCAGCACGGTGTCAAGGTTGTGACGTTCGACTCGGACTCGCTCGCCAGTGGTCGTTCGATCTACGTGGAGGGCACGAGCACGGCCTCGATCGCCCAAACCGAGCTCAACATGCTCGGCTCGCGGATGCACCCGGCCTACACGGGAAGCTTCATCATCCTCTCGGCCCAGGCCACGGACTCGAACCAGGTCACGTGGAACAAGCAGGTGGTGAAGGACCTCAAGCTGGCCAAGTACAAGAAGATGAAGCTCGCGGCGATCATCAACCCGCCGAGTGACTCGGCGGCCGACGCCACCACCAGCCTGCAGGCCGCTCTGGCGTCGTACCCGAGCGTCAAGGGAATCATCTCCCCGACGACGGTGGCGATCGCAGCCGCGGCGCAGTACCTGCAGACCAACAACTTGTGCTCGAAGTACGTCCTGACGGGTCTTGGAGACCCAAACCAGATGGCGCCCTTCATGACGGGTGGCAGCAACTGCGTGCACAGCTTCGCTCTCTGGGGCTTTACCCAAGAGGGCAAGGTTGCCGCGTGTGCGATGGCCGCAGTGCTGAGCGGAAAGCTGACCGGCAAGACCGGCCAGACGTTCATGTGCGCGGGTGTCAAGGAGAAGGTCCTGCCCCAGCAGACTGTGAGCGCGGGAAGCGCAGTCATCTACACTTCGGCCAACGTAAAGAAGGCTGGTTTCTAGCTTTTAGCTCGATGTGGATCTCCCAGAT
>JAJZSX010000080.1 GCA_021849435.1 Actinomycetes bacterium
GGGTGATCGACGCCTTAGGTCACCGATCGTCGCGTTCGCAACGACCCCGGACGCGAAGGGCTACCTCCTCGTCTCGGCGAAGGGTGACGTCTATCGCTTCGGCGACGCTCACCTCTACGGATCACTGGGTGATCGACGCCTTAGGTCACCGATCGTCGCGTTCGCAACGACCCCGTCGAGCGTGGTCCGTTCGCCGGAAGGACATGAATGAATCACTTGATGAGCGGCCTTCAAGTGTTACGCAAAAGGAAGTCTTCTCCCATCAGATTTCGCTTACTGAGTCAGGATTGACCCGCCATCAACGTCGATACAGTGAGCAAGTTGACGTTTCAAGGTTCAGGAATCTCCGACGAACCCCAAGAACCGTGCGCCAAACGAATGGTCATTTCCTCTGATGGCATCGGTCGCGCAAAGAAGTACCCTTGTGCCGACTGACAACCAAGATCGCTGACGTATCGTGCCTGGTCTCTCTCTTCGACACCTTCGGCAATGGTTCTTAGGTTAAGTCCCGCGCTGAGATCAAGAATGGCCCGCAAGATGGCTTCACCACCTGGGTGACCGGATGAGGCGGCATCGACAAATGTCTTGTCGATCTTGAGTATGTCGATTGGAAAGTGACGTAGATACGCCAGTGAGCTGTAACCAGTTCCAAAATCATCGATTGCAATTGAGACCCCAAGCTCCTTGAGCTCTCGTAGACGTTCAACGACGAGGTCTATATCACTCATCAACAGTGATTCCGTAATCTCGAGCACCAGGCCTTCGGGTGCAAACCCCGAGCTAGCTAAGATTCTTCGCACGTCGGGTATCAGGCTCTTGTGTGTGAGTTGCCGTCCCGAGACGTTAACCGCCATTGAGAAGGGATCCTCGGGATTCCGGTCCTTGCACCAAGCAGCAGCCTGTTCACACGCCTGCTCAAGCACCCACCGACCGATCGGGACGATGAGGCCCGTCTGTTCCGCGACGGGAATAATGTGATCAGGCATGACGAGTCCGAACTCGTGGTGGCGCCAACGTAGGAGAGCCTCGACACCCTCGAGTTGCTCGCTAGCTAGGTTGATGCTCGGCTGATAGTAAACCACGAGTTGATCACGCTCAAGAGCTCTCGCCAGATCCTGGGAAAAGCGAAGCTGTTTGGTCGCGCGTGCGTGCATTGCGGGTTCAAAGCGTCGATACCGATCGCGCCCGTTCGCCTTTGCCGCGTACATGGCGATGTCGGCGTCGCGGACAAGGGCCACCGGCGTTTCGCCGTGGTCGGATATTGCAATTCCAATACTGGCGCTCACCCGCAGACTCGTTCCCCGGATTACCAGCGGTTGACGGACAAGGTCAAGGATTCGGCCCGCAACTTCGTCGGCAAAGGGTACCTCATTGAGGCCCTCAAGGAGAACGGCGAACTCATCACCACCGAGTCGGGCGACCGTATCTCCGGGTCTGGCTGAGCGGGCCACACGTGCGGCTATCTCTCGCAAAGCATCGTCACCAGCCTCGTGGCCCATACCATCGTTAATCGCCTTAAAGCCGTCAAGGTCAATCATCAGGACAGCGACTGAGGTAAGACTCCGATCGCTGCGTGCAAGGGCGTGACTGAGCCGATCCAGAAAGAGTGCGCGATTGGCAAGTCCCGTCAATGAGTCTTCGAGTGCTTGACGCGCCAACTGCTCTTCAAGCATCCTTCGGTCGGTGACGTCACGTGTATGCCACACAGTGGCCGACGTTGCGGAAGCTAAAGAAAGATCATTGGCTGTGGCCTCTAGTATCCGCCAGCCACCATCGCCGTGGCGTACCTGAAGATCTAATGGTCCAGCTGTACCAACGAGGCGAATTGTCGTAAACACGTCGGCCACCCGCTGAAGATCATCAGGATGAATGAACTGCTCCACAGTCGCTGCGCAGACTTCCGCAGCACTCAACCCGAGAAACTTTGCAGCGGAAGGACTACAGTACGTGATCCGATTGTGCTTATCGGTGAGAAAGAACAGGTCACTACTGTGCTCGATCATCGACTCAAACTTGGCGCTCTCTTCTGCACGAATGGCCATCGCCGCACTGCGTCGACGTTGTCGCGCAAGCCAGAGGAGTCCATAGGTGAATAGAACAGCGACGAGGAGGAGCACGAGCACCCCTCCATTCCTTCCGTCCACGGCTGCTTTCTCGGCCGCGCGTTCAGCCCTCGAGGAGGTCGCATCCAACTGGTTCCCAATCGCCTTCGCCGAGGTCACGCTTCCTTGCAATCTACTGAATGATGTAGATGGAGCGACCACGTATTGAACGGATTCGAGGTACCTTTGAGCCACCCGAATGGCGTGCTGTAACACCATGGAGAGGCCGCCGAGTGAACGAATTTCTCTGATTGACTGTCGCCCCGCTTCAATCGCAGTGGACAATTCGTGACGAACGGCATTCGATGTATGGTCTGTTCGGCTCGAAATGATTAGGGACAGACCTCCGGCGATTTGAATAAAGTCACCGTGGAGGTCAAATGTCTTTATCGCAAGACTACTTTGTTGCGCGGCAGTCTGACCATATTGATAGTTAGCCAGGGCGCCAGCGAGTAGTACACCAAGCATAAGCAACACTACTAGAAAGTTGATAATTTGCGACTTAATTGGCATTCGGAGTCGTAGTCGAATACTACTTGGCATTGCGACCTCACTCGTCATACCCGTCTGGCTCGCCACAATCACTACCTTCCTCTCTGGGGGAGCTAGAGGTTCAGAACTCGAAGACAGTCCAGTGGCTAACACTGAACTGTTTTCGCTAGTGTATGGCCAACTTTCCGTTGTTTGACTCAGTTCCTAAAGATACTTTGAACTAAACCAAAGCTGTGGCCCGATGCGGTTCGTAGGGAACATCAACGACGACGCAACTTCTACTCAATCGATCCCCAGCAAATTGGCCGAAGTGGAGTAACCGAAGAGATCGGAGCTGAACTTCTTCTCAAAGTCGTCCACGGCGCGCATCGGCCATCGCGAT
Source organism: Actinomycetes bacterium (assembly GCA_021849435.1). The sequence continues at coordinate 2,977 of JAJZSX010000080.1, forward strand.
TGCTCCGGCTTGGCGGTGAGGGCGCCGAAGGGTTCGCAGAACTCTAGGCGAACTCGCGTACCGAAAGCAGATCCGCTTGATCCAACTTGTACCGTCACCGTCTCGGACATCGAGGACGCGGCCGCGTCGCCCTTTTCGACGACACGAACTGTGATCATCACCGAGGCGCCGGCGCGGGCGATCACTCGAGCGGCCGCTCGAGTGATCCCGAGTGGTCCCAGTGATGATGACGGATCGTCCTGCGAGATGGTGCACGTCAGCGTCGGTCCAGTGCGTGAGAGCCATAGGGGAATCTGCAGGCGATTGACTTCTAGGGTGCGCACATCAGCGGGGCTCGCAGATGACCAGCGGGATGTTGCGCTGAGCCCGACGCCGGTAGCGGGCAAAGGGCCTATAGGCGGCGCCCTGCGGCCACAGTTCATCCCCCTCGGTTCAGTCGGCGACTCGCGTATGCACCTCGCCGCTGACCATGGAAGGCGAGTTCGACGTCGGGATGGGCGAGGAGGTGCCTGAACCAGTCGGGATTGCGATCGTCACCCCCCTTGGAGACCACCAGTACAATCCGGTCACCGCCGACGACGAGTGCGGAAAGCAGGACCGTCCGTCCCCATCCCGATGTGCGACCAATCGTGAGCAGTCGCACGATCGAGATCTCGAAGGCCGATGTGCAAACCCGTCACGCGTAACACGCAATGCTAAAGGAGATTGAGCGCCCAGAATCCACGGTGAACGAGGTGGCGACGCCACCGGCTTACAATGAGATCCAAGCCAGACGGCGCACACGGTCGTTGGCGCCGCATCCAACCACGAAGTTCACCCGCGACGGCGAGGAATCGACCCCGGTGGCGTAGGTCAGACTTGGGCTCCGCTCCCCGCGCTCGGCTCGCCGAAGAGGCCCTTCTTGGTGTCGCGCTTCTGGTGCTTCTCGAGGCGCTTCTCCTTGAGGGATTTCCCGACCTTCTTGGCGTTGTGATGGCTGGGTGATTTATCGGCCACAATGACTCCTCTCGTAGGCGTCGTCAGTGTTGGCGGCGTCGAGGGCTCCCGATGGCAATAGCCGATCACCGAGTGGTGCCGAGGATCACCTTCGGGCAGGTACCTCATCACCGACCCTAATCGGCTCGATGCGCAACTCGTCGCCACGAGGACCGCGGCCGCGATCGAGGCGGCACTATCGGCGTCTCCCCTCGTGAGCCCTTTATTCCTCAACGCTCGTGAGAATGGCAATGGCCTCATCACGTTTCTGACGTACGGCTACATGACGATGACGCCGCGTCCTCTGAGCTGTCCGTGATGGAGCTTCTCGTACGCGTCGGGGGCCTGGTCGATCGAGAAGCGCTCCACGTGAACGCTTAGCCGGCCCGCCTGGGCCATCTCGATCACCTCGATGAGTTCGTCACGATAGCCCCAGTACGTGGTACCGATCTGTGCCTCGTACGGGGTCGTGAAGAACCCCACTGGGATAGTCGCCCCGCCCATGCCGAGTCCGACGATCTTGAAATCGCCGCCCACTCCGACGAGTTGGCGCGCCACGTCGAGACTCTCCTGGAATCCCGCGAAGTCGAAGACTCCCTGGGCCATGCGACCGTGGGTGATCTCGCGGACCGCGTCCACGACACCCGGGTCGCTCGAGAGCATCGTCACGTCCGCGCCGACATCCTTAGCCAACTGCAGCTTGGACTCGTCGACGTCGAGGGCGATAATCAGACTCCCGCTCAGCTCGCGCAGGATCTGGATGCCCAAGTGCCCCAGCCCACCCGCACCCAGGACGACTGCCGTGGTGCCGGCGCCGAGCTTGGCCAGGCTCGACTTGATCGCGTGATACGGCGTGAGGGCCGCGTCAGTGAGTGGCGCCGCGATCGCTGGATCGAGATCGCCAATGTCGACCAGGTGACGGGCGTTGTCGACAATCATGTACTCGGCGATCGCGCCGGGCGCGCCGAGGCCCGGGGCGAGGATCTTGAACTCGGTGGCGCGATTGCAGTAGTTCTCGTGACCCTGCGCGCACTCATGACAAATCCCACATCCCCATGGGCCGTAGACCGCAACGTTCTGGCCGAGCGCAACATTCGCGACGCCCGTACCCAGCTCGACGACCGTGCCGACACCCTCGTGGCCCAGGGTTAGGGGCAATGAGCCCAAGAAGTATTGGTCTTCGGGGATACTCATAACAAAGACGTCTGAGTGACACAGCCCCGCGGCCGTCATCTTCAAGAGGACCTGACCAGGTCCGGGAACGGGCTTGTCGATCTCCACGACTTCGGGTGAACCACCGAATGTTCGATATTGGACTGCCTTCACCTGAGCCTCCTTTCGAGGTTCCTCGAAGCGACTCCCATCGCTCGACTTGGCCAACCCGTCGCGGCACGCTGGGCACATCGACGGCGAGGCGCCCACAGCCCATGATTCCTCACCGCGTCGTCGCGTGCTCGTGGTATGTCACTTAGCTCATTCCAACCCAGAAGGATGCGATCTGTCATTCGACGGCGATCGCGTCGAGGACGTTGAGTCGTGCGGCTCGCCGCGCCGGCCACGAGGAAGCTGCGAGTCCGAGCACGGCCGCCACAGCCACGAAGAGGCCGAGGTTGTAATAGGGCACCACGACGTCGGTGATGCCCTGTTGCGAGAGCGACAGTGACAGGGCCACTCCGAGCCCGGTGCCGAGGATGACGCCGATGACGCCGCCGAAGACGGCGAGGATCAGCGCTTCGGATCGAATCATCGTGCGCACTTGGCGGCGACGCATGCCCACGGCTCGAAGAAGTCCGATCTCACGGGTGCGCTCGAAGACGGACAAGAGCAGCGTATTCACGATGCCAATGAGTGCGATGAGGATCGCCAAGCCCAACAATGCGTACACGAGACCAAGGAGCTGATTCACCTGGGCCTGCTGGGCGGCAATGAACTGCGAGCGAGTCTGGACCTTTAGATTCGCGAATGGGCGAAGGGCCACCGTGATCGCCGAGGTCTCGGCCGCGGTGGGTCCCGTCGCGGAGCGAAGTAATATCGCCACCGGCTGCGCGCCCGCAGCGTAGTGCTGAGCGTAGAACCGCTCGCTCACAACGTACGAGCCGAGTATGGCGTTGGGCTTAAAGACGCCACCGATACGAACCGACGTCCAACCGGTCTTCGCGAACCGGACACGCATCATGTCGCCCACGGACAGATGATTCGACGTCGCGGTGGTCGAGCTGATGAGAACCTCGCCAGCGGCCAAGGAGGAGCCGGCGTCACCCGACTGCATTCTCAGGGTCACCGTGCGAGAGAGACTGTCACGAGGAATCGCGGCGAGACTGAGAACCGAGTGGCCGAACTCGAAGACGCCGCTATCGACGCGGGTCACGGTGTCGACTCCCGGGATGTGCGCGATGACTCCTGGGGCCGCGTTGCTGATCCCCGAGATCGGCGAGCCGACGGCCGATCCCGAGATCACGTAATCAGCCGAAATCGCGTCCTTGATGCTCGCCGTCGCGGAGCGCGAGATCGACGCACCGAAGACTGTGAACGCCGCGACGAGCGCGAGGCCGATCATCAACGCCGACGCCGTCTGGGCGGTTCGGCGCGGATTGCGCATCGAGTTCTCACGACCGAGGACCCCTGAGACGCCGAATGTCACCGCCAGCGGTCGCCCGAGGACGCTCGCCATTGGACGGGCGATGAGAGGTGCGAGCATGGCCACGCCGACGAAGATCGCCACAGCCCCGGCGCCGACAAGGGCGATCGTGCCCCGCGCTAAGCCGCTGACGAGAACCGTCGCGCCGCCCACACCCAGGGCCGCGCCGACGACCACCCGGCGCCGACGCGACGTAGGAGGCGCGCTCGAGTAGCTCGCGAGGGCGCGCACCGGTGCAATGCGCACCGCGTGTCGCGCGGGACTGACGGCGGAGATCATCGTCACGCCGACGCCGACGAGGAGTGACGCCACCACGGTGCGCATCGAGAACACCAACGAACCCGGCGGCAGGCTGATTCCAAACGTCCGCAACAATGCGCTCAGACCCATCGCCGTTAGGACACCGAGACCGAGGCCAAGCAGCGAGGCGACGAGGCCCATCAGGAACGCCTCGAGTTGGACGATTGCGAACACCTGGCGCCGACTCGCGCCAATGATGCGCAACAGCGCCAGCTCTCGAGTCCGCTGGCTCACGATGATCGAGAAGGTGTTGAAGATCGTGAACGCGCCGACGAAAAGCGCGATGAACGCGAAGACGAGCAGCGCCGTCGAGAGGAATCCGAGGATCTGGTTCATCAGGGTCATGTTCTCGTCAGCGACCGTCTGACCCGAGACCACCTCCACGCCATGCGGCAGCTTCGTCGCGATGGCTCGTTCAACCGATGGGAGAGACGATCCCCCAGTGACGAGGACGTCGATCGTGTCGAGGCGTCCCACTTTGTCAAAGAGGGTCTGTGCGGTGGGCAGACTGAAGGCCGCGATTGTGGCCCCCGCCAAATTGTTCGCCGTGCCGAACTTCACGATTCCTGAGATGGTGAAGTCCCGAGGTGCACCCGGGAGAAGGATCGTCACGCGATTCCCGACGTGAAACCCGAACTTCTGTGCAGTTCCCTGATCCATTACGACCTGGGCCGCGGTGCGCGGAGCTGTCCCGGCCACCAGATGAAACCAGGAGAGCCGCTGACTGACCGGGTACGTCGTGCCGATCGTGGGCGCTCCCCCAGTCGAGATCGCGTGGCCGTGCATGTCCACGTACTGCGCGTAGCCACTGACGGAGCCCCCGGCGAGGGCGACGCCGGGCACTTCGCGCACGTTCGCGAGAAGAGACTGCGCAAACGGTTCGCGTACGGCCAGAGCGCCGGTCTGATTGGAGAACGCCGCGGCGCCGCGCACTTCGAGATCCACGTTGCGGTACACGTTGGTAAAGAGCGTCGAGAACGTCGAGTGCAACGTGTCGGTCAGGACGAGGGTTCCCGACACGAATGTGACACCGAGCACGATGGCCAGTCCGGTGAGGGCCAGGCGAATCTTGTGCGCCAGCATTCCGCGCAACGTGACCCGCCACATCAGTGGCCCAGCTGCTTCATCTGTTCAAGAACGGCGTCGACGGTGGGCGCGAGAATCTCTCCAACGAGCTCGCCGTCGGCGAGGAACACGACCCGATCGGCGTGGGCAGCCGCCCGCACGTCATGGGTGACCATGACGATCGACTGATGGAACTCGTCCACCGAGCGGCGCAAGAAGTTCAACATCTCGGAGGAGGAGTTCGAGTCCAGATTTCCCGTGGGCTCGTCGGCGAAGATCAGCTCGGGTCGGTGAATCAGGGCCCGCGCGCAGGCGGTGCGCTGCTGCTGGCCGCCCGACATCTCCGCGGGGTGATGCCCGAGTCGATCGGTGATCGAAAGTTGGGCGGCGAGGAACTCCAGCCACTCTCCGTCTACCTTGCCGCGGGCGAGCGTGACGGGTAGTTCGATGTTCTCTCTCGCGGTCAGTGTCGGAATCAGGTTGAAGGACTGAAAGATGAAGCCGATGCGGTCGCGCCGCAACTGGGTCAGGCGGGTGTCGTCCAGGGTGCCGGTCTCGACGTCGCCGATGTAGGTATGCCCCGAGGTGGGCACGTCGAGTCCGGCCATACAGTGCAAGAGAGTCGACTTGCCCGAACCCGACGGCCCCATCACCGCGACGAACCTCTCGTGCTCGAAGGCGAGGGTGACGCCGTTGAGGGCGCGAACTTGCGCGTTGCCCTCGCCGTAGGTCTTCACCAGATCGACAGCGTGCGCGACGCTCGTAGGTATTTCGTTGCCCATGTTCGGTGACGGATGCTGGGTGCTGAGCATGGGGTGGCGTCCCTTCTCTGTGACGAGCACCCCAACCAGTAAGCGAGATGGCAACC
>JAJZSX010000081.1 GCA_021849435.1 Actinomycetes bacterium
GTGGTCGTGGTAATAGGCAGCGGGTTCGTCCCCGGTGACCAGGTCTACGTCATCGAGTGCTACGCCACCGCCACCAACCAGTCCGGCTGCGACACCGCGGGCGCGACACCGGCCACGATCGACAGCTCCGGTAGCCTGTCGTCGACCAATTTCGTCGTGACCACGGGTCAGATTGGCTCGTCCGGCAACGGAGGCACCTGCGGCACGTCGCCGAGTGACCTGTCCAACTGCGTCGTCGCGGTGGCCAACATCACGGGCGCCGACCAGGGAGTGGCACCGATCACCTTCGCCACACCCACAACCCCGACGACCGTGAAGCGCCCTCACCACGTGCCGCGCCACCTCTTCGTCCACCCGCAAGCGGGCCTGCGCAATAACCAGGCCGTGCGCCTCACGGGACAAGGCTTCGCGCCGAACGCTCAGCTGTTCATCGTTGAGTGCCTGGTCGGTGCCAAGGGTCAGAAGGGGTGCGACACTTCGAGTCCCAGGATCGTCACGGCCAACGCGCGAGGAGCCTTCGGCCCTCTCGTTTACCACGTGCACACCGGACAGGTTGGCTCGGGATACTGCGGCACACGACCGAATAACCTGAACCGCTGCGAGATTTCCGTTGGTAACAGCAGCGGTGGGGACGCGACCGCTACTCGCATCACCTTCCGGCGCCGCTAACGCGAGGCGCCCGGACCCCGTTTCCTCATGCGATGCGGGGTCCGGGCAGCCGCGATTGCTCGCTGTCATGCCACGACGACCAACGCCGCTCACGACACGATTCTGCGCACCACACCCGAGGGACAAGCCACCGTTGCGCTTTCGGCGGGCTTCAGCACAGACCAAGCACGGTTGCCCGACGCGCCACGCTAACCGTGAGGCAACGTTCTTTTTGATCCGAAGCGGTAATAGATTCGCGCTGTGAGACACATTGGTCGAGTTCTCGCGGTTCTGACGGTGACCAGTGCCATCCTGGTGGCGAGCGGCTTGGTGTATCACCTGAGCCGGCATCCACCGTCGTCCGATGCACTTCGTTCGCTACGCCACGACTATCACGTCCTGCCTTCTTCCTGGCTCGCCGACAGCGAGATGAGATTTGGCCGGCTCGATAACTCGCAACTCTCATCGGTGACAACTGGTCCGCGAGCGGCGGCCCGCACGGCACTGACCCACTTTGGAAGCGGGCGCCACGCACGCGTCGTCTTCGAGTCGCTGGGCGGGTACATCAACGCCAATCGGATCGTGCGTGATTGGGTAGGCACATCATCGTGGATCCCACCCGCGCTTCCGGCATATTTCGTCAGGATCGCCGGAGTCGACGTCGCCTCACTTGGCCCCGGAGGGGGCGTCACGCATCACTGGAACGTCATCGTTAACGCTCGAACCGACCGGGTGGTCTCCGCCACGTCCTTCGACTGAGAACTCCGCGTTGATAGGTCACTGGCATGAGTGCCCGACGAAGGGGGATGTCACTCGGAACGCATGGTTCCGGTGCGCAAGAAACGCGCGTGCCACGACAGAGACTCCTCGATCAGGTGTGGCGTGTGCTGTCCCGGCGAGCTCTGACGCGCCCGATCGAAGTAGTCCTGCAGCATCGGTCGATAGCTCGGGTGCGCGCACTGGTCGATGATCCTCTGCGCGCGCCGACGCGGAGCGAGACCACGCAGATCGGCCACCCCTTGTTCAGTGATGATGACGTGGACGTCGTGCTCAGTGTGGTCGACGTGGCTGACCATGGGCACGATGGACGAGATCGCGCCACCCTTGGCGATCGAAGGCGTGAGAAACATGGCCACGAAGGCGTTGCGAGCAAAGTCGCCCGAGCCACCGATGCCATTCATGATGCTCGATCCCATGACGTGAGTCGAATTGACGTTGCCGTAGATGTCAGTCTCGATCGCACCGTTCATGGCCAAACATCCGAGTCGCCGGATGACCTCCGGATGATTGCTGATCTCCTGGGGACGCAACACGATCCGATCGCGGTACTGGTCAATATTGGCGTGTAGGTCGACCGCGCCCTCCTCGCTCAGCGAGAACGCAGTGGCCGAAATAGACTCCATCGTGCCCGATCGCAACAACGCGAGCATGCCGTCCTGAATGACCTCGGTGTATGCGGTGAGGGGACGGAAGGGGCTGACGTCAAGTTCGCGCAGGACCGCATTGGCGATGTTGCCGACGCCGGACTGCAGTGGGAGCAGTCCCGCCGGGAGACGATCATGCTTGACCTCGTACGACAGGAACTCCAAGAGATGTCCGGCGATCTGCTGGGAGACCTCGTCGACGGGCTTGAACACCGTGTTGCGATCGGGGTGTGCGGTCTCCACGACGGCGACGATCTTCTCCGGCGGGCAGTGAAACGTGGGTACCCCGATGCGATCGGCGGAATGGACGATCTGAATGGGTCGACGCATCGGTGGCAGGGCGGTGCCATAGTAAATGTCGTGCATCCCCTCGAACTCGGCGAGCTGCCACGAGTTCACCTCGACGATGAGACGATCCGCCTGGTCGATCCAGGTCTTGTTATTGCCGACCGACGACGACGGGATCAATTCCCCCTCGGCCGTGATCCCAGACACCTCCACCACCGCCACGTCCAAATGTCCAAAGGTTCCCTCCCAGACCATCTGGGCCACGTGTGAGAGATGAAGGTCTAGGTAGTCAACCAACCCGGCATTGATTTTGGCGCGGCTGACCGGATCGGATTGATACGGCATGCGCAGATCGATCGCGTCGACGGCCGCGAGGGCACCGTCCAACTCGGGCGCGGTCGAGGCCCCCGTCCACACCCCCACCATGAACCGTTCACCCCGCTCAGTGGCGTCTTCGACGCGACGCACGAGCGCCCCGGGCACGAGTTTGGGATAGCCGGCGCCGGTAAACCCGCTCATTCCCACGTTGTCGCCGGGATGGATGAACTGCGCCGCTTCATCGGGCGACATGACTCTTCCTCGTAAGGTGGCGTTGCGAATCCGAGACTGGTGGACCGAGGTCACTTCGTGAGCCTAACGCCGGCACTCGCCAATACTCGGGGGCAGAACCGACGTGTCTTAAGTCCCACAATTATGCAGAAGGGGCGCGTTGACTCACTCCTCGAAGGTGGGTTCCTGGTCCGGCGCATTCAAATACAGTGCGACAGCTACTCAAACGAATCAGACAAAGTGATGTCGCCGATCAATTCGAGTAGGTCGGGTCGTCACAACCGGCCGGGCACATGATGCACACTTCGGATGGCATCCTCTCGAAGTCATGTGCGGCGTCACCCGGTCATTTCTCCGACATGATCATCTCAATAGGATAATTCAATCAAGATGCCCACATAAGTTACGAAATCATCGGGTTTCTGTAACACTCTCGTATTCACGTGTATGTCTCATAGTGGTACATAACGTTGGAAGGGCTCATGCTCCTCTAATACACATGAATTTCTCAGACGCCAGCTCAGAATATGCCGATTCAAAACGCGCTCTCACTCACGTCACAATTTCAGCGGCGACAGTGGAGTCAGTTCGAGATTCTCTTGAACGCACCAGACAAAGGAATCAACATGAACACCTTCACGACACGAACTATTGGGCGCATCGCCGTTTCATCAGTTCTCAGCCTGGGCTTGACCGCCGGCGCGATCAGCATCGCCTCGGCGTCGACCCATTCGAACAAGGCCTCCAGCCACGCGAGTGCCAAGGCCGATCAGTCCATTGCCTTCCAGGGTGTTGTGACTGCCCTGCCGACTGGCTCCATCACGGTGATGAACGCGAAGGGGACTTCGGACACGTTCACGCTGACGGCCACCACGAAGATCCTTCGCGCCTCGAACGTGAAGAACACGGCCGTGCTTGCCATCGGTGAGCGCGTCGTCGTACGCGCCATGGCATCGGCTCCCACGGTCGCAACCAGCGTCAACATCGTGGCCGCCAAGGCCAAGACCACGGTTGCCTTCCAGGGTTCCATCACCGCTCTGCCTGCCGGATTCGTGACAGTGAAGAACGCGAAGGGTACGTCTGAGACGTTCACGATTGCCACCAACACCAAGATTCTTCGCGCCAAGAACGTGAAGAACTCGGCCACGCTGGCTGTGGGCGACCGCGTCGAGGTTCGTGCACTGGCGTCGGCCCCCTTGGTTGCCACCAGCATCAACATTCTGGGCGCTAAGAAGTAAGTCGCCCTGAAGCCATTGGCTCCCGCCTCGCGACGGCTCCCTTCGAGGAGTCGTCGCGAGGCGGGAGCTTTCTTTTGCACCCCGTCGACGTGGCCCAACCTCGCCATCGCCCGCTGTCGTCTCGAAGCACTCTCTCCAGGAATGGTCGGGAGTAATGCGGATGACAGTTCAGTGTCAAGAAGTAGACGAAACTCGTCGTCGTGACCTGAACCAGATCGTGACGTGGCCCGTGTACTTCATGCACCGCGCCCGAATGAAGATTCTTCGCGGATCTAGCTACGCACGACCAGTAGCGCGGTGGACACGGGACGCGGACGGCGATGCGTTGGACGGTTCACGACTCGCCCTTCGGCGTAGAGAGTACTCGAGACGCCGCCGTCGAGGTTGAGAGCGGTCACGACGTTGAGCGATTCAAGGACCTTGGTGAGCTGAGCCGCCGTGGCACCGGACACGCCATCTTTTCCGTCGACCACGACTATGACCGTGTCCCCCGACGAGGTCCACCCGATGACCGTGCGCGCGTAGGGCTTGGTCATGTACGTATCCGTCGGCGACACGGGTACGGGAACACCGTGGTTGATCAGTACCGGGTGGCCTCCGATGTTGTCGCACCCGGAGGTCGACGTCGTGGTCAGAGTCACCGCCTGACCAACCTGGAGGGAGGCCAAGGGGGACCCGACTTCCACCGAGACGTCCACACGTCCGGGACCGACCCGCACTGGTGACTCTGTCTGACCAACGTATTCCAATGGAGTGGTCGTGTTGATCGTCGTGGGAAGAGGCAGACCCTGCGCGTAGGTGAATTCGTCAGTCAGTCGGTTCGCTCCCGTAGGAAGAGCGAGCGCGTACGGCGCGCTATAGAGCAGCGTCCCCGCCAAGGGCACGTGAACATTGGCATACGACATCGGCAGTTCTTGATTGACGGCGGTGATCGGCACGATCACCCCACCGGCGTCGATCGCGGCACCCCAATTGAGGCCCTGACTGACGGTCTGGTTGTCGAGATCAGCCTGCTGGTGCGAAATCTCCGGAGTATGGAGGAGCACGCAATTCTGCACGATTCCGCCCACCGCGTCACCGGGATCGGGAATACCGCGGCGCGTCAGGTCGAAATAGTCAGCATTGATTGCGGCGACGCACCCCACGGTGGCTCGACACATGGTTACGGGGGTTTGACGGCCGCCGTCGACCGCGTGATGGGCGAGGGCGATCTGCACAGACAAGTGCGGACCGCCAAAGGTGAGAACGTGGATGGCGCCACGTATGCCGAACGTGCGACCGTTGAGCGAAGAGAGGTGGATCCCACTTCCCGCCTGCACGTTCCCGACGAGCGAGCCGGCCGTCGAGGCGGAGGAATCACCCGGACCCGCAACGACGGCGCCACCTATCAAGAGGGCCACGGCCACACATGGCATGATCACCGCAGATTTCAGGCGTGTCGACGCACTTCTGCCCCCGGCGGACGGCTCAGGTGAACGCGGTGCTTTCAGCACCTGCGTCGCTCGTTCGCGGGCGAGACGCCCGGTAATTTCCGGAACGCCAAGTCGATCGATGGACCCGTGGCGCTGGCGCGCGCCTCTCGGCGGGACGAATGAAGAGGCCTCCGGCTCTGTGCGCTCACTTGCCACGAGACCCAGTGAATCACTTATCCAATTCGGCCAGGACCTCACCAATGATCTTGGTCATCGTGTGCGCCGCAAGCGGGTCTCCGCCTTCAGCTTCGGCCACTTCCGCCGCAAACGCCTCCACGGAATGTGTTCCACCCACCAAGACGTATCGAAGCGCCTCACCGCACGCCTCAGGATCTTTGATCTCCTTGAGCGCGCCCGCGATGTCATGGTCCGGAGTCTCGGAAATAGCGTGCACGATCCTCATGGCCTCCTCACGTCCGCTCGCCGTCGAGACAACGGGCTCCCGATCTGGATTTTGTTGGAGGTCCCACTCGGCGAGGGCCTCGCTGTAGCCACCTTCTCCCGGGTGCAGCACGCGCGTGGTCTCGCCAACGACGGTCCCGTTCCCGTCTCCCGCCGTCGTCTCGTCGAGGTCATCTCCCTCGTGGTGTCGGGTCGCCGGCACCGGGACGACCAGGCTCCCGTCTGGATTTCGAACGATTTCCATAGCGTTTCCCCCTCGTCGCGTGTACCTCTCCGGCCAACTTAACGGTGTTACCGTCGCACCCGTTTGAGAAACTGCTGTGAAGAAGTGCACGAGAATCGGCCTATTGCGGGCCGGACCAGATCCACGGCGCTCCAGGTCGAACTCAGGGTTGCACGACACACTGACGATTCCATCAGCGGCTACAGACCTGCACGCATTCAATGTCACCAGTTACAGATCGGTTAAGACTGCCGCGCGCCGTCTGCTCCTAGCCGTGGAGTGTTCGACATGCGTCGACCACGACCTCATGAACGGTACAGGCGCGTTGGCGAGATGCACCATCACGTGCCGTCACTCACTGAAATTCTCGTCTGCTGCGGTGCCGCAAACAACCAGTGTCCGAGCAGGACGATCTTCTAGCGGTACGGAGACAGAACCTTGGCGAAGCGAATCAGGGAGGTCGGATTCCGAAGTCTCGACACGTGCTCCGGTTCGATGTCGGCGAAAGGACGCGAGTGTTGCGGCAAATATCCCCGTCGCTCGTACCACGATCGAAGACGCAGCTGATATGCCGTGGCGGGTTCGGGCATCAAGAGGTCCAATTCCATGACCTCACGTCCCCGAGAACGTGCGTCGGTCTCGATCATCTCGAGGATCTGGCGTGCAATGCCGTTCGAAACGGACTCCGGAGCTACTGCGAGCATTCCGAAGAAGCCGGAGCGCTCGTCGAAGTCACGAAACATGACCGCGCCAACGAATTTGCCACTTCGCTCGGCAACCACCAACTCACCGGCTTGGATGATGCGCACCATGGAGTCGACGCTGACCCTCGGCGACGGTGTGGCGAACAGTTCCGACTGAGCCTGCACAAATGCGCGGTTCACGAGTTGGGTGATCTGGGGGGCGAGTTCTGATTCGAGGGGGTTCACGCGATGCACGAAGGTCACTTGCGGAGCCTCAAATTCGTTCAAATGACACTTCCCCAGACGGCCCTTGAGCCTCAACTCATCCACGAACGCCCTCGGCGAACCACCGGGAGACGTCTCCCATCGCAACGTCGGTAAGCCTGATGTCGACACGGTATCGCGTCGCCAGGTGCCCCTGGATGGCCACTTCCAGTTGTTTGTAGCTCGGGGCGGCAGATTGGCCCCGCCGCCCGACAACTCTCAGAGTGGTTCCGAAGCGAAACGAATTCAATCCAGCCTTCGCGCGACGTGCGAACATGGGTGAGTGGAGGTCGCCCGTACTGCGTTCCTTGAATCCGCCGCGGGTGCCGCACGTCTCCTTGGGAGTACGCAGTTAGACGATCATTGGAGTGAGCCAAGCGTTCTCCCGGAATTCGCGATTTCAGGACTTGCGGGCCATCTGCTCAGGGGCATCAGAACCGTCGAGACGTACCTCGACGGCCCGGATCCTGAAGGTGCGCCGATCAGTGCCACGGAGTACTACGACTCGATCGGTCTCTCAGCGGACATCTCGTCGTCCCTTAATCGAGATGTCCGGACCCGAGGAGAGGAGCAAGCGTCAATCGGTAGCCGGGCCATGGCCGCGGAGGCTGCTGCTCTGGTCGAACGACTCAGTGCACGTCTCATCGCCGAAGCGTCCGATCGTCGGCTCCGCGTCCTCGGTGATCTCGTTATCACTCTGGACGAGTACCTGCGGACTCGAGTAGTGGAACTCATTCTCCATACCGAGGACCTAGCACTCAGTCTGGATCTACCCACTGCAGCGAGTCTCACTCCAACGACCGCCACGGTTGCAATCAACACTCTCGTGGACCTCGCTCGCCGTCGCCACGGCGATTGGGCCGTGATGCGGGCTCTCGCGAGGCGTGAGCGGGATTCTGTCGATGCTCTTCGTGTCCTGTAGAGAGGTTCGTCGCCACAGTTCTGCAATCCCGCACTGGCGCTTGCGTTAGACCGCGCGGATTGAGGTCTCAAGTCCATCCACTACAAGGTCCTACGCTGGTGACTCGTGAGTCACGACTCCCAAGACGAGGTCCCCCTTGCGGGAAATGTGGCCATCGGGGTCGTGCGCGTTGGTGACACGATTCGCCGCCCGGCGATGCCATGGTCGACAAGTGTGGACGCCCTCTTGGCCCATCTCCATGAAGTCGGATTCGAAGAAGCACCGCACGCACTCGGCTACGACAAGGCTGGACGTCAGATGATCTCATTCGCCGAGGGCTATGTCGACCCCGACCCTTCCGATCTCGACATCTCCCGCCTCGTCGAAGTTGGTCAAGTGATTCGACGTCTCCACGACGCGTCGAGCTCGTTCACTCCTCGTGCCGATGCGATCTGGAACGTCGCCATTACTCCAGACAGGGAAGACCTCATCTGCCACCACGATCTCGCGCCATGGAACCTCGTACGCACGTCCTCCCAACTGACGTTCATCGATTGGGATGGCGCCGGGCCCGGATCGAGGCTATGGGACCTGGCTTACGCCGCCCACGGGTTTGTGCCGCTCTCCCCCGGTGCTCCAATCAGCGACGAGGTTGCTGGTCAACGGCTCGCAGCACTGGTCGAAGGGTACGGCCTCGACCAGGAGGAGCGCGCC
>JAJZSX010000082.1:0-7289 GCA_021849435.1 Actinomycetes bacterium
AAGTTGCGGCCCGCCGTCTTCAACGCCTCGACGAACGCGACACCCCAACCGATGCCGTAGGCCATGTTCCCATCAAGGGGTGTGGTCGACGTGAAGTTCGGGAAGTCCTTCTTGTCATTGGCCATGACCTTGCGCATCCAGCCGTTCCACTTCGAGGTGGCCGACGAGGCGGGCAGGTAACTGAACGAGATCGCGCCGATCTCGGGGTCCGGGAAGGGCTTGCCGGCGAAGGCCGCATCGACCGTCACTGGGTCCGCACCGACACTGGAGATGACCCACTGGGGCGAGTAGCCGAGCGCGAGCGCGTTGCCGAGCGCGGCGTCCGTCGCAGCGGGGATCGTGTCGAGCACGACGACCTTGCAACCCTCAGACTGGAACTTCGAGATGAACGGCGTGAAATAGCCGCCGCCGCCCGTGACCAGTCCGGCCACGTTGTACATGACCGAGTCGATGGGCTTGATGCCGACCCAGTTCAACCCGAGCAGGCCATCAGCGCCGAAATCGTCGTTCTGGCCCAAGAAGCAGGTCTTCTGACCGGCGAAGTGCGCGTTCAGGTACTGACCGAGGATTTTGCTCTCTGTGGTGTAACTGGTCTGCCAACCGAAGAGTCCCGGGTAGGTCGTCGGGTTATTCCAGTCCTTCGAGCCGGAGTTGACGAACAACTGCGGAACGCCGTTGGCCTTCAACAGTGCGCGCACCGAGTCCTGGGTCGGCGTGCCGAGCGATCCAACTGTCGCAAAGACCGGCAGTGCGAGCAGCGCCTTGGTCTGGGCGACGGTGTTTGGATTCCCGGTGCACCCGAATCCCGGTGTGCCGTAGCAGTCGTCCTTCAAGACGTACTTGATCTTCCGACCGTTGACCCCACCATGCTGGTTCACCCACGTGAAGACCGCGTTCGCAGCCTTGGCGACCTCGCTATAGCCCTGAGCCGCGATGCCGGTCAATGGCACTGTCGCCCCAATGGTCACCTGTTTCGCCGTCACCCCTGGGACTTTGGGCGCCCTCGTCGAAGCGCTCGCCGCTCCCATCGATGTCCCCATCGTGATCAGACTCAAGGACAGCGCGAGCGCCGATCCACTGATCGTGAGACGACGCGTGCGTCGTACCTCCATGGTTTGTCTCCCCCCTCCATCGTTTCGATGGTTGTTTGTTCATTACTGGTGCGTAAGCCCCGATGCCGACCCTAGACCGCCGCGTAGGCAGTAGCAATTCACCTCGAGCGCCACGCTGCCCATCGCCGGCGCACGAAACCCGCTATTCCCGTTGGTGCGAACAGGATCGTGAGCACCAAGAGACCACCAAAAATTATCCCGTTCAGTTGACTTGCGACGTTCCCTTGCGGGTTAAGACCGGTGTGGGCGGTGAACCACGCGATCACGTTCGCGGCGAAGGCGTAGATCAATCCACCGATGAGCGCCCCGGGGATCGTCCCGATCCCACCGATCACCACGAGCGAGAGGATCGTGATCGAAAGGGCGAAGCCGTAGGTGGCAGGCGTCACCGCGTTGTTGATGAGTGTCCACAGGCCACCGCCCAACGCCGCGTACGCCGCGGAGACGACAAAAGCGATGACCCGCGCGCGTGGTAGCGAGATGCCCACCAACTCGGCCGCGACGTCGTTGTCGCGCACCAGTCGCATCGCCCGACCGGTGCGGCTCGCGAAGAGGTTCGCCATAAAGAAGAGCGCGATCCCGGCGGTGACGATCGTCACGTCCACGAGCCAGACGCTGTTGGTCGTCAGTGACGAGGTCCCGGGCCGGAAGAAGTGGACGAGCCAGGTCGGGGCGTTGACCGCGTAGGGCAGTTGCAGCCCCGAATCCCCACCGGTCCACGTCGAAAAGAGATTGAGCACTGCACCGAAGGCGACGGCGAAGGCGAGGGTCATGCCGGCGAGGTACGGCCCACGAAGGCGTGTCGCGGGCAGTCCGAGCAAGAGTCCGACCAGCGCACCGGCCACCACGGCGAACAGCAGCACGACGGCGATGGGGGTCGTGGCGTGATGGTTGGCCCAAATAGCGACGGCGAAGGCGCCCACCCCCATGAAGGCGCCGTTGCCGATCGAAATCTGTCCCGACGAGCCGGTCAAGAACGAGAGTCCGAGCAGCACGATCGACATCGCCGCGCCGATGGCGAGATTGGAGTCGACGGTCGAGGAGAAGAAACCGGTCACGACGAGCGAGACGTCGACGGCCGCCACGCTGAGCGCGGCACGTGCGATCACCGGGTGGTCGTGACGAAACTCCGACGAGGAGATCAGGGCCAGTGCGGCGACGAGGACGACGGCCGCGATGCTGAGTGCCGTCGCCGCCCGAGCGGTGCCCACCCCGAGCCACGACGCGAGCACCGCCGCACCGCCGACCGCCGTGCCCGCGACGACTCGTTGGCTCCAACGCGCGCCCATCACACCCGCCTCTGGGCCGAGCGGGTGAACACACCATTCGGCCGTACCATCAGCGAGACGATGAGCATTCCCAACGCCACGAGGATGATGTCATTGGAGTTCAGGTAGTCACCGACGAACTGCAAGATGATGCCGAGCGAGACGCCCGACACCAGCGCCCCGACTGGACTGTCCAGTCCCCCGATAGCCGCCGCGATGAAGCCGAAGGCGAAGACGCCGTCCATGGTGGTGGGGGTAAGCCCCGTGAAGTAGTTCGACGCAACCAGTACCGCCGTGACGGCGCCGACGGCGCTCGAGAGCATCCAGCCCAACGTCAACATCCGCCCCACCCGGACCCCGAGCAGGCGCGAGACCTCGGGCGCGAGCGCGGACGCTCGGAGTTTCAGTCCGAGCTTGGTGAACTGGAAGAGCAAGGCGATCACGGTCATCACCACCACCGCCGTGACGATCTCATAGAGCGCGAAGGGTGACAGCGCGACGGGCTTGTGGTTGATCTGCCAGTCCACGATCGAGAATGGCGTCGGCAGACCACGCGACGAGGTCGACCAGATAGCCGCCGCGACCGACTCCAGCACCAGCAAGAATCCGACCATCGCCACAACTGGGTTGATCTCGGGCTTGCCGTAGAGGCCGCGCACAATCACCCGCTCGGTGAGCCCGCCCAGGACGAGGCCCGCGATGATAGCGACCGCCATGGAGACCCAGTAGTTGGTCGACGGCGCGAGTACGGCGAAGCCGATGTAGGCGGCGATCATCGCCATCGCGCCCTGGGCGAAGTTGAGGATGCGCGTTGAGCGCCACACCAGCACCAGGCTCAGCGCGACGAGGCTATAGATCACGCCGTTGGTGATGCCGCCCAAGACGTCAGCGACGTTACGCGACGTGAGAAAGGAACTCATCACTTCACCATCCCGAGGTAGTACTGGCGCAGTTGGTCGTCCTGGGCCACGGCTGCGGCGTCGTCGTCGGCGACGACCCGACCGAGGTACAACACGACCGCGCGGCTCGCGATACGCAATGCCGACTTCGCGTTCTGCTCGACCAGGATCACCGTCAGGCCCGTCGTTGCACAGAGTTCGGACACGGTATGCATTAACTGGGCCGTCACCAGTGGCGCGAGACCGAGCGACGGCTCGTCGAGCAAGAGCACCGTCGGTTTCGCGATGAGGGCGCGCGCCATGGCGAGCATCTGGCGCTCGCCACCCGACAGGGTGGCCGCGGCCTGCTTACGCCGCTCGCCGAGCACGGGGAACCATTCGTACTGCTGGTTGAGCCCGTCGCGCAACGACATCGGTGAGATCATGGCGCCGAGGCGGAGGTTCTCCTCGACGGTGAACTCGGCGATCACCCCGCGCCCCTCGGGCACGTGGCCCACGCCACGACGCACAATGTCCTCGGGCCGCTCACCCGTGAGCGTCGTCTCATCGAGCACGACGGTCCCCGAGCGTGGCGTGACGAGCCCGCTGATCGTGCGCAGCAACGTCGTCTTACCCGCGCCGTTGGCGCCGAGTACGGCGGTGATGGCCCCCGTCTCGGCCGTGAAGGTGGTGTCGCGCAGCGCCTGGACGGCGCCGTAGGAGACGGACAGCCCGTTGACGCGAATCATTCGTCGACCCCAAGGTAGGCGGCGATCACGGCTTCGTGGGCGCGGATCTCCTCAGCCGAACCCGTGGCGATCACCTCACCGAAGCTGAGCACGACCAGTCGGTCCACCAGTGGCATCACGAACTCCATGTCGTGCTCGACGAGCAGCACCCCCATCGTCGAACGGAGCTCGCCGATCAACGCCGAGAACTCATCAAGCTCGGCTTCGTCCAGTCCCGACGCCGGCTCGTCGAGCAGCAACAAGCTGGGCTCGCTCATCAGCGCGCGCGCCACCGAGACCTTCTTCGCCACGCCGTAAGGGATCGCGCTCGGCATCTGGTTTGCGACATCGGCCACCCCGAGGCGCTCGAGCATGGCCATCGCCGATGCTCGAAGTGCGCGTTCGCTGCGCACACCGCGCGGCAGCGCAAAGAGGCTCGTAAAGAAGTCACCGCCGGCGCGGATGTGCCCGCCAGCCATCACGTTCTCGAGCACGCTGCAGTGCGGGAACAGTCCGACTCCCTGGAGGGTGCGCGCGACACCGATGTGTGCGAGCTCACTCGGGTGGATGTTGGACCGCCCAGCCGCGGGATAGTGGACGTGGCCCGACGACGGGCGCACAAACCCGCACGCCACGTTGAAGGCCGTCGTCTTGCCAGCACCGTTGGGGCCGATCAGTCCGACGATCTCACCGGAGGACACCGAAAAGGAGACGTCGCGCAGCGCGTGCAAGCCACCGAAGTGCACCGAGACACGATCGAGTTCGAGAAGTGACGGACCGCCGGTTGAATCCATTGAGTCCCCAAGTTACACACTCGCGACCACCCACCGCTGCCATGGTCATACTCCGTCGGCGGCGTCGAACGCCGCCGCGCCTACTGCGGTGACGCCGGACGCGTCGTCGGACGTTGGGCCACCAACACGTCTCGAGAGACGACCGAGAGGCGCACCCGGGCGCCCAACTCGATATCGGCCGCGACGTCGCTACGGACGTCCACGCGTACGGCCGCACCCTCGACCTGGACGATCACGCGAGTGGTCGCGCCGAGGAAGCTCTTATGGGTGACGAAGGGCTCGGCCGTCGCATCCAACGTGATGGTTACGTCTTCGGGTCGCAACAGCGCGTCCAGCGGGCCGTCGGGCAGGCCGACGTCGCTCGCGCGAATACGGCACCGCTCGCCAAAGAGCACGACCGATCCGTCCACCGGTTCAACCGGCACCCGGCTCGAGACCCCGACGAACTCGGCGACGAAGGACGTCGTCGGCCGTGAGTAAAGCGCCGCGGGCGTGGCCGTCTGCTCGGCACGGCCCGCGGACATCACGCAGACCCGATCGGCCATGGACAGCGCCTCCTCCTGGTCGTGGGTGACGAAGACCGTCGTGATCGCTAGGCGCTGTTGGAGTTGGCGGATCTGATCGCGCAACTCGGCGCGCACCTTGGCGTCGAGCGCCGAGAGCGGTTCATCGAGCAGCAGGACTCGGGGTTCGATCGCGAGGGCGCGGGCCAGGGCAACACGCTGTTGTTGGCCACCGGACATCTGGTGCGGGTACTTGGACGCCTGGTCGCTCAACCCAACCAGCTCCAAGAGCTCGCCCGCCTTCTGGCGGCGCTGGGTCGCGTGTTGGCGGCGCATCCGCAGCCCGAAGGCGACGTTGTTGAGCGCGTTCATGTTGGGGAACAGCGAGTAGCTCTGGAACACCATCCCCATGTCGCGGTGCTGGGCGCTGATCTTGCTCACGTCGCGACCATCGACCGACACGCGCCCGCTGTCGAGGCGTTCGAATCCGGCGAGCACGCGCAGCGCGGTCGTCTTGCCACAGCCCGACGGGCCGAGCAGGGCCACGAACTCCCCGGGTTCGATGGCGAGCGAGAACCCGTTGAGCGCCCGGGTCGCACCGTAGGTCCGAACGAGTCCTTCGAGGCTCACTCGCGCCCCGGCGGGGGCCGGGCTGGCGATTCGGGTGGCGTCAACTAGTTCGGTCACGAGTTATTCGTCCTTCTGCGTGTACGACGCGATTGTGATCGGTCCAGGGAAACAATGAGTGTGATCAGTAGCCACGTCCCGATCAGCGAGACCATCGAGACCGCGGTCGAGACGTGGGCGTCGACCTGCTGGAACTGATAGATCCACACGGGCAGCGTCGTCCACAGGTCAAGACTCGCCATGGTGAACTCCCCGAGTACCAACGCGAGGGTCAGTACCGTCGCCGAGAGCAGAGCCGAGCGCAGGTTCGGAACGATGACGCGCCAGAGCGTGTTCAACCAGTTCCCCCCGAGCGAGCGCGACGCCTCGACGAGGGTCTTTAAGTCGATGGCGCTGAGCCCCGCGTCGAGCGAGCGGTAAACGAAAGGCATCGACAGGATCACGTAGACGAGACTCAACAGATAGGGCGACGCGCGCAGCCACAACGGCGCTGCGCGCAGCACGCCCAAAATGAGCACGATCGGGGGGATCACGATCGGCAGGATGGTGACGAAGTCGAGGAGCCGGCGCAGGCGCGGGAGCTTGAGGTGCACGTAGACCGAGGTCGGGACCATCAGCACGAGCGTGAGCGCCAACGTGACCACCGCGAGACGCATCGAGAGCCAGAAGGCCGCCGAGAAACCCGGTTCGGAGGGGATCGCCTTCACCGCGTAGAGCGAGAGGTGGCCGGCGTCGTTCTCGAAGGAGAAACGCAGCCCGGCGTAGATCGGGATGAGGAAGTAGGCGCCCGCGAGGAAGAGCACGACCGCGCGCCACACGCGCAACCGCGGCCGCCGACGCCGGCTCGGTGCTTCGGGGACGGCGACGAGTGCGTCTTCGACGATGTCGGGGATCAGCGAAGCCACTTGGACGCCCTTCGCCGAACCAGCCCGTAGAGGATCATCGTCACCGCGAGCACGACGAACATCCCGAGACCAACGGCGTAGCCGACGTTCTCCTGGCCGGCGAGCTGGTTGCCGGCGAGCAGGGAACCGATCTGGATAGGTGCCAACGTCACGGTCCCGGCGGTCAGGGTCTCGGCGGTGGCGTAGGCGGCGAACCCGCTGCCAAAGAGCAGCAGCATCCCGCCGAGCACCGACGGCATCAGGACCGGGACGCCGACGTAGCGCCAGTAGCCCCAGCTCGACGCACCCATGTTCTCGGCCGCTTCACGCCACGAGGGACGCAGACCCCCGAGGGCCGGAGTGATGACGAGGACCATGAGCGGCACCTGGAAGTACAGGTAGACGAGCGCCACGCCGTAGAAGGAATACAGGTTGAACCCGAAGTTCCACGGGTTGAGGTGGATCGCGCTCAACCACGCCGTGAGGATCCCCGTC
>JAJZSX010000082.1:7299-8802 GCA_021849435.1 Actinomycetes bacterium
TCCCTGTCGAGCCGAGCGTCGCGATGAACATGAAGGTGAGGTTGATGCCGCCGAAGTTGGCGAGCACGCCCGACGCGGTGGCGACGAGGCGCTTGAGCGTCGCGCTGCGTGACGTCGCGATCGCGTACGCGAGGATCAACCCAATAATGCCGGGCACGATCGAGGTGATCAGGGCCAGCACGATGCTGTTCTCGAAGCCCAACAGGTAGGACCCGTGGGTCACCAGGGCGATGTTCGACAGGGTCGGTTTACCCTGCTCGCTCTGGAAGGCGTAGTAGATGACCGCGATGATCGGCACGCCCAGGCCGAGGAACGAGTAGATCGAGAAGGGCGCCATGGCCGCCACCGGTGCGAACCACCGGCGCAGCGAGTGGCGACGAGATGCCATAGTGACGTCGGCGTCCCCGGCGCCGGGTGCCGAAGCACCCGGGCCGGAGACGATCGATTGTCCGTCCGACGTTGATGAAGTCATGCGAGTACTGCTACGGACCCGACGTGACCTCGGTGGGCCAGTTCGCGACGACCACGGCCTCGGCCTTGGTGATCTGGGCCTGGGTCGGGTACTGGATGGCACCCTTGGGTAGCGGCGGCAGCGCGGCCAGCGCCTTCGCGTTCGCCAGGTGGTGGGCCGTCATGTAGGCCAGTTCGACCGGGCGGGCCATCCCCTGGAGCCAGATGTTCTGACCCTGGGGCGAGTAGAGGAACTCCTCCCACAGCCGAGCGGCCGCGGGGTCCGGTGCGGACTTGTTGATGGCCTGGGTGTAGTACTCGGCCATCGACGCGTCACTCGGGATCACGATCTTCCACTTCTTCGCGTAGCCGGGCAAGGTGTTGATCCCCGAAGCCTGGAGGTAGTCCCACCAGATGACGATGTTGGTCGCCCCGCTCTGGACCGTCGATGGTCCGGCCACTGTGGCCACGAAGTTGCCGTTCTTGTTCATCGTCCTGAAGTAGTCAACCCCGGGCTTCACGTTGTTGAGCGAGCCGTGGTTCGCAATCGCCGCCGCCATGACCGCCGCCAACGCCGAGCTGGAGGCCGTCGGGTTGTTGTTGATGCCGATCTTGTAGCCCTGACCCTTCTTGAGCATCTGGGCGAAGGACGTCGGGCAGTGCTTCACGACTGCGGCGTTGCAGCCGATCGCCACGAACCCGCCGTAGTCGTCGAACCAGTACCCCTTCGGTTGCTTCAGCGCCGCGGGAATGTGCGCCCACGTCGCCACGCGATACGGAGCGAGGAGACCCTTCTGCTGGGCCGCGATCGCGAAATTGGTACCCACGTCGATGACGTCAGGGTTCGTCGAGCGGCCCTTGTCGGCGATGATCGCGTTGATCTCGTCCTGGCTGGATCCGTTCGGGTTCTCCGAGTTCACCTTGATCTTGTACTTCTTCTGGAACGTCGAGATCATCGCGCCGTAGTTCGCCCAGTTCGGCGGCAGAGCGATGACGTTCAGCGTTCCTTCCTTCTTAGCCGCCTTAACCAGCGCCGCCATCGACGTCGGTCCA